>JAAZIY010000289.1 GCA_012800625.1 Lentisphaerota bacterium | reverse complement strand
TGTCTTAGTGTGTCTTAGTGTGTCTTAGTGTGTCTTCGTGTCCAAAATTTTGCCAGACCCCCATTTTGAGACGGGTCTAAATAAACAAAGGAGTAAAAATGCCAGTCTTTAAAATCGGCGTCATGGTTGATTCTTTTCGCCTGCCCATCGCTGAAGGTGTGCGCAAAGCCAAAGAGCTGGGCGCACACGGCATGCAGGTCTACGTTGTCGACGGCGAGATGCGCGCCGAAAACTTGAGCGCGGCTCAGCGCCGCGATTTCCGCCGCCTAGTGGCAGACAATGAGCTGGAAATTTCCGCACTCTGCGGCGACCTGGGCGGACACGGATTCCAAATCCCCGCTGAAAACGAAGAAAAAATCCGCCGCTCCAAAGCCATAGTAGACCTGGCTGTAGACCTGGGAACAGACGTGGTCACCACCCATATAGGCGTGGTTCCCGAGCAGCCTGACGACCCGGTCTTCAAAAATCAGCTGCTGGTCTGTCAGGACATAGGCGCATATGCACTGGAAAAAGGAGTGGCCTTCGCCATTGAAACCGGACCGGAAACCGCCGCCGTGCTCGCACGCTTCCTAGAGGCGGTTGACTGCCCCGCCATCGGCGTCAACATGGATCCGGCCAACCTCATCATGGTGCTTAACGAAGACCCGGTGCAGGCCGTCTACACCCTGGGCAAATACATCAAACACACCCATGCCAAAGACGGCGTGCAGCTCAAACCCTGCGACCCGCGCCAGGTCTACGCCTCCTTTGCCGAGGGCGGCATAGAGGGGCTGAATATCGGCGAACTCTTCAACGAAGTGCCCCTGGGACAAGGCGGCGTGCACTGGGACAACTATTTGCAGGCACTGCGCGAAGTGGGCTTCAAAGGATACCTGACCATCGAACGCGAAGTGGGGGAAAACCCGGTCGCCGACATCAAAACCGCAGTCGAATTCCTTAAGCAAAAGCTTGCCTGAAGAGCAAACACACTGCTCTAGTACCTCTTAGTGTGACTTCGTGTCCAAATAACCTCAGCAAAACAAAGGACCACACTCATGATCAAGCAGCTCACATTTGCCACCCTGTCCCTAGTACTCCTCCTGCTTTGCTCCTGCGGCCCCAAAGACGGCAAGCCCGAGTTTGTCCTTAGCTACAGTGTGTTTTTCCCTTCCACCCACATACATGCAGTGCTCGCCCAAGAATGGGCCGATGAGCTAGCCATACGCAGCCAGGGACGCATCAAGGTAGATGTCTTCCCCGGCGGCGTGCTGAGTAGTGCAGCGGAAAACTACGAATCAGTCAAAAAAGGAGTCTCCGACCTGGGCATGAGCTGCTTCGCCTACAGCCGCGGGCTTTTCCCCATGATCGAAGGCCTGGACCTGCCCTGGGGATACGAAAGCGGAGAACAGGCCAGCAATATCGCCAACCGCTTCATCGAACACTTCAAACCCGCCGAACTTGACGAAGTCGCCTTCATGTATGCACATGCACACGGGCCGGGCATCTTAGCCAGCCGCAAAAAAATCGGCAGCGCCAAGGAATTCACTGGCATGACCATACGCGGCACCGGAATCTCAGCGCAAATGATCCAGGCATTGGGAGCCAATCCAGTGGGCATGAGCCAGGGTGACACCTATGAAGCACTGCGTAAAGGCGTGGTCGACGCCACCCTCTGCCCGATTGAAACCCTCAAAGGCTGGAAACAAGGCGAGGTCATAGACCATGTAATCCGCATCCCGGCGGTGGCCTATACCACCGCCATGTTTGTCGTCATGAACCAAAACAGCTGGGAAAAATTGCCCGCTGAGCTGCAGGAAATCATCAAAAATCTGAACCTGGAGTGGATGCAGAAGCATGCCTTGGCCTGGGATCAGGCCGACCGCGAAGGCGAGGAATTCGTCACGCAACTAGGCAAATCGTTCAGCGATTTCCCCGAACCTGAAAACGCCATTGTGCGCAAGGCCTTCTATCCTATGCTGCAAGAATGGGCCGACCGCCTTGACAAGCAGGGACTGCCAGGCAAAGAAGCACTCAAATTCATGAGCGAACAACTCAGCTCACAGAAACAATAAAAACCAAAACGGGCCAACAGCTTATGCGGAGCCGCAGGTGCCGCATAAGCCCTTAGTGTGTCTTCGTGTGCCTTCGTGTGTCTTCGTGTCCTCCCCCTCCCCCAAAAGCATTTACCGCTATGTCGCAGCTACCCCGTAAAGCCCTGACCACGCTGGTACTCATCATGGCAAGCATCTCCGGCGCCAGCCTGCTAGCCATTATTGCCGTCACTGGTGTAGACATCCTGCTGCGCCGCTTTAATCTGGCCGTACACGGTGCCATCGACATAGTGGAGTTACTCAGCGCCCTTTGCATTTCCTTTGCCCTGCCCTACACCACTGCGGTCAAGGGGCACATTGCCGTCGAGTTTCTTTTCAGGCGTTTCAACCGCCCGGCCAAGCTAGTCTCCGACAGCATCACCCGCTCGCTGGGCATTCTTTTATTTGCCGCCTTATCCTATTTTTGTTTCAGTCACGGCTATGCCATGTTACAGAAGAAAGCCGTGAGCCTGACCCTCAACATTCCTCGCTTTTGGGCTTATTGGCAGGCCGGCTTTGCCTTTGCGGTAGTCATCCTCATCAAGCTCTATCATCTGGCCAATCCCGGAAAGGAGCTAATCAAGCCATGAGCACCTCGCTAGTCGGCCTATTAGGCGCACTGCTCTTTATTCTACTGCTGGCACTGAGCATGCCGGTAGGCTTTGCCATGGCCATCGCCGGCTGCCTGGGCTTTGCCCTTATCAGCAACCCCGGCGCCGCCTGCCATATGCTTAGCAGCGTATTCTTCGAGACCTTCAGCAAGTACGACTACACCGTCATCCCCCTGTTTATTTTCATGGGGCAGGTATGCTTCCACTCCGGCATCAGCAAGCGGCTCTTTGACACCGCCTACAAATGTGTAGGGCGCCTGCCCGGCGGCATGGCCACCGCCACTGTCGCCGCCTGCGCTGCATTTGGCGCCATATGCGGCTCAGGACCGGCCACCGCCGCCACCATGGCCGCGGTCACACTGCCAGAAATGAAAAAACGTAACTACTGCATGCAGCTGGCCTCCGGCACCGTGGCCAGCGCCGGCAGCCTGGGCATGATGATCCCGCCCAGCGTTGTCTTCATCGTCTACGGCTTCCTCACCGAGCAGTCCCCCGCCAAGCTCTTTATCGCCGGCATCATACCGGGCCTTATGTTCGTGCTGCTCTTCATCGCCTACATCACCTGGAAATGCATTCGCAACCCACAGCTCGGACCGGCCTCGCCGCCCTCATCCTGGCAAGAAAAACTCCACTCGCTGCTAGGTGTCATCGATCCCCTGCTCCTCTTTATTGCGGTCATAGGCGGCATGTTTCTAGGCTGGTTCACGCCCACCGAGGCCGGCTCCGTCGGCGCCTTGGGCAGCCTCGTCATCGCAGCCTGCCGCAAAAGCCTGAGCTGGAGTATGCTCAAACGCTCGCTTATGGAGACCATACGCAGCTCCTGCATGATACTGCTCATCATTGCCGGAGCCATGGTCTTCAGCCGTTTCCTCGCCCTCTCGCGCATACCCACCGAGCTGGCCTCCGCCCTAACGCGCATGCAGATGCCCGGCTGGCTTATCATCGCCTGTATCCTGGCCACCTTCGTTATCCTGGGCACTGTGGTCGACAGCCTGGCACTGGTGCTCATGACCATACCGGTGTTTCTGCCGCTGCTCAGCGCGCTGAACGTGGACCTGATTTGGTTCGGGGTCCTCGTGGTCGCCGTCGTGCAGGTCGGAGTCATCTCACCGCCGGTGGGCATCTGCGCCTATGTGGTCTCCGGACTGATACGCGACGTCTCGCTGCAAAGCGTCTTCAAAGGCTGCATACCATATATGGGCATGCTCGTCATAGGCATCATACTGCTTATGCTCTTCCCGGCACTGGCAACCTGGCTGCCAGCAATGATGTAAACAAACAAAAAGAGTTGACATTGCGCATATATGCATTAAGCTAATACAGAACGCTTCTAATCTGCCTTCGTGTGTTTTAGTGTGGCTTCGTGTGTCTTCGTGTCCAAATTCCTGCCAGACCACCCTTTTTGGAATCGGTCTAAGAAAAGGAGGAAAACATGCCGGAAAAACCCGAAATGACCAAATGCATACTCTGCTGCACCGACTTCTCTGAAAATGCCGCCCGCGCCTTTGACTTCGCCCTGGACGCCGCCCTGCGGCGCAAGGCCTGCCGCCTCTATCTGCTGCATGTCATCCCCGAACCCGAATCGCAGT
This sequence comes from Lentisphaerota bacterium, assembly GCA_012800625.1. Classification (GTDB taxonomy): domain Bacteria; phylum Verrucomicrobiota; class Lentisphaeria; order Oligosphaerales; family Oligosphaeraceae; genus JAAZIY01. Next base: position 2,043 of record JAAZIY010000289.1, on the reverse strand, counting down.
TCTGGCGCACCTATATCTACGGGGCCGACATCAATGTCGACGAAAAGGCCAAACGCGACCTGGACGCCAAGGTTAACAGCGAATACCACGCCAAAGTGCCCGAGCATCTCGATTTCAAAGTCGAGTTCAGAATCGGCAAAGAGCAACAGAAAATCCTCGAATTCGCCAAAGAGGTGCAGGCCGACCTGATCGTGCTGGGACGCCAGGGCAAAGGCACCTTGAGCAAAATATTCTTCGGCAGCGTGGCACAAGTAATCGTGCGCCGAGCCAAATGCCCGGTACTCGTCGTGCCACCGCAAAAATAAAATCAAAAAGAGAAGACGAGCAAGGTCAGACAGCATGGAAAAACAAATCAAAGAACTCCTGGTAGAAAGACTTTTCCTGGATATCGAACCCGATGACATAGAAAACAACCAGCCGCTCTCCGAATACGGTGTGGACTCGTTCCTCATGCTCGAACTAGTCGTCGCCCTCGAAGAAATATTCGAGGTCAACTTCGATCCCGCCGACATTAGCGCAGAAGCGCTGAAAAGCGTAGACTCGCTGGCGGAACTAATACGCTCTAAACAATCATAAAAAAGCCCGCCGGCCCTCCATACATATGACGGATAAAAAAAACATGCCTGACGCGCAGGCCGCCATCAAGCTCTGGAACAAGGGCATGGTGCGCTGCAGCTCATGCAATAAAACCATGCAGCTGCAAAACCTGCAGCCACTGCAGCTTATGCCTTGCAGTAACTGCCAGGACATGTTTTTTGTGCCCAAAAAAATCGGCGACTACTTCCTCTATGAGCCTAGCGGCGGCGGCGGCATGGGCAGCGTCTACAAAGCGGTCTCGGAAAAATTCTCCGGCGAGCTGCTCGCCATCAAGGTCCTCACCCGTGCCGCCCGTGAAAACCCTGCCGATATCCACGCCCTGCTCAACGAGGCTCGGGTAAGCTCATTCTTCGTCAACTGCGATTTTATCGCAGCCTGCCTGGACAGCGGCTACGAGGACGACGAGTACTTCGCCGCCATGCCATATATCAGCGGCGAAAGACTGGATAAGCGCATAGACCGGCTGCAGCAGCTGCCCGAAAAAGAAGTCATGACCATAGGACTGCATCTGCTCGCCGCCGAACAGCATATCTTCCACATGGGATACCTGTACAGGGACCTGAAACCGGAAAATATCATCATCAATCAATACGGATACACCGTGCTGCTCGACTTCGGACTCTGTATACCCAGACAGGAGGCCAAAAACTGCGAGGAGGAATTTATCTCCGGCTCGCCATATTACCTGCCGCCGGAAAGACTGCTGGGACAAGGCGAAAATGCGAGCAGCGAAATCTATAGCCTGGGCATGCTGATGTATCATGCCCTGACCGGAAGAACCTACTTCGACGCCGATGAAATCCAGGCCCTGGCCAGAAGACATATCTCGGGCCTGAGGCTCAATCGCGCCGCCAAAATGCAGGGCCTGCGCAGCAGCATCGCCATACTCCTGGACGTCATGCTCAGACAGGAACCCAACGAAAGACCGCAGGACTTCGATTATGTCGCCGACTCGCTGAAAGCCATAATTCAGGAAATAGACTGAAACACACGAAGGCACACTAAGTCATCTTCGTCTAAAATTAGGATTTCTTCTAAAAACCGCGTTTTTCAGGAGAATTTTGCTTTAAATGCGAGTAAAAAAAAGCGCAGAACTCGATGCTTTGCTGGCCGCCTCTGCGGCCAGGGCCAAGGGCAAAAAAAAACCGGCAAGCAAGCAGCCTCTTCAGCCTGTCCCTGCCCCTGTTCCTGCCCCGCCTCCGCCGCAGCGCATCCTCGGGCTTGACACAGCTCTGCGCAAGACCGGCTGGGGTCTCATCGACTCCAACGGACAGCATTTCACTGCGGTTGACTGCGGTGTTATCAGCAGTTTGCCCAAGGCCTCTCTCAGCGATTGTTTGCGTCGTCTCAACGGTGCCATCAAAGAGCTTATCACCCGTTATCACCCTGACATTGCCATTATCGAAGGCGGTTTTTACTGCAAAAATGTACGCACTGCCATTATAC
>JAAZIY010000288.1 GCA_012800625.1 Lentisphaerota bacterium | reverse complement strand
CCGAGCGACACCCTGGGTAAAAGCCCCCCTTGAATCCGGCACCCTGTAAGGGCGCCACAAACGGCCTTTCAAAGTTACGATTTTTTTTTGGACGGGGGCTAATACAGGGCGCGAGGCGCTGCAATTTTACGAGGAGTATATATGTCCGTCAACGAGCCATTGCCCGGCACCTCCGATATTTGGGAGCCGGAATTATCCGACTGGGTTTTGTTGGAGAACAAGGCGCGGGAGATATTCTCGCGCTACGCCTACAGCGAGCTGCGCACGCCTATCTTCGAGCGCAGCGATGTGTTTGTGCGCAACCTGGGCAGCGAGACCGATGTGGTGCAAAAGGAGATGTACAGCTTTAAGGATCGCGGCGGGCGCGACCTGACCCTGAGGCCGGAAGGCACCGCCGGCGTTATGCGCGCCATAGCGCATCGCGGCCTGAACCAGGGCGAGGAGGCCAGGGTCTTCTATTTCGGCCCCATGTTCAGAGGTGAAAGACCGGCCGCCGGCAGACGCCGGCAGTTCCATCAGATCGGCGTCGAAGCCGTAGGCTCAGACTCGCCCTGGATGGACGCGGAGTGCATCGCCATGCTCACACATTTTCTGCAAGAACTCGGCGTCAGCGGCAGCAAGGTGCTGCTGAACAGCCGCGGCCTGCCCGAAGACCGCGAGGCGGTAAGCAGCGCCTTGAAAGAATATTTCAGGCCGAAGCTGCCCGAACTCTGCGAAGACTGCCAGCGCCGCCTGGAAACCAATGTTTGGCGCATGCTGGACTGTAAAAACCCGGCCTGTCAGCAGACTGCGCTGCAGGCGCCGAAGATACTGGACCTGCTCTCCGAAAGCAGCCGGGAATTCTTCAAGCGCAGCTGTGAGGGACTGGCCGAGCTGGGGGTCGATTACGAGGTGGCTCCGCGCATGGTGCGCGGCCTGGACTACTACGTGCATACGGTCTTCGAGATCACTCATAGCGGACTGGGCGCGCAGGACGCACTGGCCGGCGGTGGACGCTACCGCATCAGCCTGCCCGGAGACAAAAGATGCCACGAGGGCATAGGCTTTGCCGCCGGTATGGAACGACTGCTGCTGGCCAGAGAAAGCCTGGGGCTGCAAAGCGCCGCCAAGCCAGAGGCGGATACGTATATCGTCAGCTTGGGGGAAAACGCCATTGCCGCAGGACTGCGCCTGGCCGACGAACTGCGGCGACTGGGCCTGGGCGGCAGAGTGAAAGCCGACTTGAGCGCACGCAGCATGAAGGCGCAGATGCGCAGCGCCAATCGCGAGGGGGCGCTAGTCGTGCTTATCCTGGGGGAGGACGAGATCGCCAGAGCAGAGGTAAGCTGCCGGAATATGCAAAGCTCCGAACAACTCAGACTGCCCAGAACACAACTGCATGACTGGCTTAAACAGCAGCTGAAGATGCGCTAGAAGGCGGCAGAACAGCAGAACACTCGAAGACGAATTGGTGTGCCTTCGTGTGTCTTCGTGTCCAAAATTCTGCCAAACCAGCTTTTTGAACAGGGTCTATTTAGGGTTTAATGTTTGTTGACTACTGATTTTGGGGTTTTATGTCATATTCCAGTAAATATCGTACGCATCACTGCAATGAACTGGGCAGCGAGCACATAGGGCAGAATGTCCGGCTTAGCGGCTGGGTCAACTCGAGCCGCAACCTGGGCGGCCTGGTCTTTATCGACCTGCGAGACCGCGAAGGAATCACTCAGCTCTTTATTGACCCGGAAACCAGCCCGCAGCTGGCCGCCAAAGCCAGAGAAATACGCGAAGAATGGGTGCTGGCAGTGGCCGGCACAGTGCGCCCAAGACCCCAGGAAATGGTGAACAGTAGCCGCAAAACCGGAGCCATAGAGTTGGAACTGAGCGAACTGGAGATACTTAACCGCGCCAAGGCCATGCCGTATCATCTGGAAGACCCCAGCAGCAGCGAAGACCTACGACTGAAATACCGCTACCTGGATATGCGCCGCTCAGGATTGCTGGAAAACCTGAAGCTGAGACACAAAATAAGCAAGGTTATACGCGAGGTCCTCGATGAAAACGGCTTCATCGAGGTGGAAACACCGATCCTGAGCAAAAGCACGCCGGAGGGAGCCAGGGACTACCTGGTGCCCAGTAGAGTACACCAGGGCAGCTTCTACGCACTGCCCCAGGCCCCGCAGCAATATAAACAACTGCTGATGGTGGGCGGAGTGGAAAAATACTTCCAGTTCGCCAGATGCTTCCGGGACGAGGACCTGCGCGCCGACCGACAGCCGGAATTCACCCAGGTGGACCTCGAGATGAGCTTCGTCGAACCCGAGCAGGTCATGGATATAGTTGAACAGCTGCTCTGCGCCGTTGTAAAAAACATCAAGCAGATCAATGTGCCGTGCCCATTCCCACGCTTGAGCTGGAAGGAGGCCATGCATAAATATGGCTCCGACAAGCCCGACCTGCGCTTTGCTCTTGAACTTCAAGATATAAGCGGTATTTTTAAGCATAGCCAGTTTAAGGCCTTTAGCGCGGCACTGGAACAAGGCGGCCTGATCAAGGCTCTAAAGGCGGAGGGTCAGGCGCAGAAATGCAGCCGCAAGGTGCTGGACCAGTTTACCGAAACCGCCCGCCTCTACGGCGCCAAAGGCCTGGTCTGGCTAAAAGTCGAGGCGGATATGAGCCTGTCAGGCTCGGCGGCAAAATTCATTAGCCCCGAAGAACAACGCGAGCTGCTCGAACAGCTTCAGGCTCGCGGCGGAGACCTAATCCTCATAGTGGCCGACGCCTGGAAAACCGCCTGCGAGTCGTTGGGCAGAGTGAGGCTGCAGCTGGCTGAATTCGCCGGCCTGATAAATCAAAACGAGATTAATTTCCTCTGGGTGCAAGAGTTCCCGCTGCTGGACTGGGACGAGGAGAGCCAGCGCTTTGTCGCCGTGCACCACCCCTTTACCAGCCCGCTGGACGAGGACTTGCAGCTGCTGCAAAGCAAACCTGCCGAAGTGCGCGCCAAAGCCTACGACGTCGTGCTTAACGGCGTCGAACTGGGCGGCGGATCAATCAGAATACACCGGCCCGAGCTGCAGGCGCAGATGTTCAAAAGCCTGGGTATCAGCGACCAGGAGGCAAAGCTGCTTTTCGGACATATCCTCGAGGCCTTCAGCTACGGAGCACCACCGCACGGCGGACTGGCCATAGGACTGGACCGCCTGGTCATGTTGCTTGCCGGCGCCAAGTCCATACGCGAGGTCATCGCCTTCCCCAAAACCACCAAGGCCAGCTGCCTGATGAGCAACTCGCCCTCGGCGGTCAGCCCGGCTCAGCTCGAGGAACTGGGGCTTAGCCTGGAGACCGAAGAAGGCTTGTCTGACCAAATTTTGGACACGAAGTCACATTAAGCCGAGGCACAGCAAACCCCTTACTGAGAAAGCGATGTCGCAAAGCCATACACAGGTCAACACCGCCAGCGGCAGGGGCATAGTCTCCCTGGCCTGGGACTGTGCCCAGGAGTATGAGCAGGTTCTGCTGGCCTACCTGGTCTGCGTCTGGCATCTGGAGCCGGGCAAGGCGCGCCGGCTATTGGGCATATTTTTCGACAATAAGGTGATCCGTATCCGCCTGGCCGAGGAGAGCCGCAAGGCGGGCAACTGCTACCGCGTGGTGCTGCAACAGGCCCTGGACCAGTTTCTGGCAAATACCAGCAGCATCGCCGAAGCGCAGATAGCCGTGCTCAAGGAAATGGAAAGAGCGCAGGCCAACCGCTTTTTTAACCAGGCCTGGGCCAGGCATACCATCGCGGAGGCCCTGCGCCGCGTGCTGTTCTTCTGCAGCGAGCAAAACGAGAGGTTTTTATACGACACCTTGCTGGCCGACTTTGCCCGCATACCCTATGCCGAACGCAAGGCGCGCCGCCCCATGCGAGAAATGTATCAGGCCTCCGAAAAAGTGAAGCTCATCTTCAGCGAGCAGATGGAGGCGGTGCTGCTGCGCACTATCTCAGACCCGCGCCTAGTCATGCAGGAATGGCAGGAGCTGCATCATATATTGCCCGAGCTTATTGCCCTGGACCCGGAGATGGCCACCCAGCATGACCTGGCCATACAGGACATGAAGGCTTTCTGGCTGGAGCTGCTGAAGGAAAACCTGCCGGGCAGCGATAAAAGCTTCTGGAGCATTATTCACAACCCTAAAAGCACGCTGGAAGACTTGCAGAAGGCGCATGCCTGCGCTAAAAGCCAGCGCGGAGTCTGCCGCCTGCCCGCTGAACTCAGCGAGGCGCTTAACTATGCCTGCCTGGCAGCCGAATTCCTGAAAAGCGGCGAAAATACCTTCGGAGTAAGCACCAGGATGCTGGGCCGGGGCTTCTTCTGGCTCTCCAAACAAAAATGGCTGGACCCCAGCAGCAGGGAGCTGGCCGAGAAAGCCGAGGGCAAGCTGCAAGACATGACCCTGGTGGTCAATGATTAATATATAAATTAACGGCTGTATGTCTTAGTGTGTCTTAGTGTTTCAAAGGCTTTTTGGACAGGGTCTCATTTAACGAGGTGGTTTTATGCGTTTCAAGGTAATGAGCTACAACATCCATTCCGGCATAGGCACCGACGGCAAGCCGGACTGGCGCCGAATCGCGGCACTCATCAAAGAGCAGAACCCCGACCTGCTGGCCCTACAGGAGGTCGCCATAGGACATGCGCGCAGCCCGCAATTGGACCTGTTCGCGGAACTCCAGGCGGAATTGCAGATGCATGGCGCCTTCGGCAAAGCCATAGCAATCAATGAGGGCAAGGGCGAATACGGACTGGCCGCACTAAGCAAGTACCCCTGCGAGTTAATCGAGAAGATATTACTGCCCACCCCGGCAGGCCATGAGCAGCGCATCTCCCTGCTGTTCCACATTCAGGCTCCGAAGAGCTTCTATTTTATTGTCAGTCACTTCTCCTACCAGGGCGAATTCGCGCAATGCGAGGCCAACCGCGAAGAGTCCGCCAGGCTCATCCGGCAGACCGTACTCAAAAATTCATACCAACCTGTGGTCTGGGCCGGCGACTTCAATACCTACTGGGGCATGCCGACTATTGATTACATAGGGCGGCACTGGGACATACACAATCAGGCAAAGCCCGACCTGCCAACCGCATTTGGCAGCAAGGCAGGCTGGCAGCAGATAGACTATATTTGCTCGGCGCCAAAAGGCAATATGCGCTGCCTGGACTTCGAGGTCATCGACGATCTTGTGGCCTCCGACCACCGCCCGGTTTGCTGCACACTGGAGCTGTGAAGGCAATTATTGGTTTTCTCTGAGATGCGGCTATGCACTGCCCCGAATGGGCAATCTAATACGGTCCGGGGTATGGTCTGTCCCCTACCGGAGGCACGTGACAAACTCACCGGCGCGACATTATTTCCGTACTAGCCCACGCAACTCAACAAGGCCAAGCTAAAATCTAATTCCGGAGCAGCCCCGCAGTGGCGAGACCTTACAGCCCCGGGGCGCGATGGCTGTTATTCGACACTGTGGTTATCTTACTTCAAATCTTCATTACCCTTATTATTACCCTTATTAAGCGGTATTACCCCTATTCGACGCCAACGGCT
>JAAZIY010000050.1 GCA_012800625.1 Lentisphaerota bacterium | reverse complement strand
GACTTTTGGGACTTTTGGGACTTTTGGGACTTTTGGGACTTTTGGGACTTTTGGGACGGGAACGGGAGCGGGAACGGGAACGGGAACGGGAGCGGGAACGGGGAGCACGCAATGAGCGTGTACTACATACGTGGGACTTCTTCGTGTGTCTTAGTGTGTCTTAGTGTTCCAAAAACTGTTTGCTTGTTTCCGGTTATGTCAGGTTTGTTTAGCTGGTAAAGACTGGTTTTGCATATATTGTATCGGAATAACATTTTTGCTTAAAATCATCCCTTGATTCGATAATTGTATGCTTTCAGGCATCATTTTTTCTCTTTGCCGGCTGCTCTTTTGTGGCTTTGCTTATGCGCAGCCCCCCGAGCCTAGTGCATATTGGCGCTAGACAGCGTCCAAAAAGCCTTCGTGTGTCTTAGTGTCCAAAATCTTGCCGTTACTTTTTTTAGCTGTAGTCAATCTTGCTGATTCTCTGCTATCTTTAACTTTATTTTTTGGAGCCTACTATGCCCCGCAAGCTGTCTATATGTCATGTTATCACCAGGATGATTATAGGCGGTGCCCAGGAAAACACGCTTTACACCATACAAGGGCATCTTGAAAAGGGTCATGAGGTGACCCTGATTACCGGTAAAAGCGAGGGTCCGGAGGGTAGCTTGCTGCAGAAAGACTGCCCTGAAGGCATGCGTCTTATCGAAGTGCCTGAGCTACTGCGCGCCATTAATCCGCTCAAAGACTACCTGGCCTATAAAAGCCTCTTGCGCATATTTAGGCAAGAGCGTTTTGACGTGGTGCATACGCATGCCTCGAAGGCAGGCATTTTGGGGCGACTGGCCGCTGCCAAGGCCAAAGTCCCTTTTATCGTTCATACTGTGCATGGACAGGCATTCCATCCATATCAAAGTGCCTGGAAAAACTGGCTATATATAGCCTTGGAACGCATGGCCGCCAAACGCTGCCACAAGATTTTTGCCGTGGCCCAGGCAATGATCGAGCAATGCGTGCAGGCCAAGGTGGCTCCACGACGCAAATATATGGTGGTGTATAGCGGCATGGACTTGCAGGCTTTTATGAATGCCAAGCCGGAGCCTGCGCTGCGACAAAAACTGGGACTGCCCAAAAAAGCCCTGGTGATCGGCACGGTGGCAAGGATTTTCGAGCTTAAAGGCTATGAAACCCTGGTGGAGGCCGCGCCGGCAATCATCGCAAAAGTGCCTGACTTGCGCTTTTTACTGGTTGGAGACGGTATATTAAAGGAGAAAATCCAGCGTCGCATCGCCGAGCTGGGGTTGCAAGAGCATTTTGTTTTTGCCGGTCTGGTGCCTCCCGAGCAGGTTTGCCGCTATACCGCGCTCATGGATGTGCTGCTGCATCTCTCGCTGCGCGAAGGGCTGCCGCGCAGCGCCGTGCAGGCCCTGGCCAGCGCTGTGCCCGTGCTCGCATATCCGCTGGACGGCACGCCGGAAGTGGTGCTGCCCGACATTACTGGATTCCTCTGCGAAGTGGAAAATATCGATGAGATAGTGCAGAAAACCCTGCTCTTGCTGCAAAACCAAGAACTGCGGCAAAAGCTGGGCAGCAATGGGCGGCGACTGGTGCGCCAACTCTTTGATTGGAGGCTGATGGCCGATATTCTCGAAAAAGAGTATTACAAAGGGCTGGACTCAACTGACGAAGAGACAACAAGTTTTCCTGTGAAGGAGTAGTCATGATGCAAGATTGGACCCATAAGCTCTTAGCTCTGCAAGATATAGACTTGCAGTTGGCCAAAATAAATGAGCAGCTTGCTCAGGTGCCGCAGAAACAAAAAGAGGCCGAGGCCTTATTCCAGGCTGAGAGCCAGGACTACGAAAAAGTGCGGCAGCAAGTAAAGCAGGCCGAGCTGGCGCTCAAGCAACTGGACAATCAAATCGCTATGCAACAGGATAAAAAACGCGATTTCCAGTCCAAAACCATACTTATCAAAAACAACGATGAGTACCGCGCCGCTTTGTTGCATATAGAAAGCTGCGAGCAGGTCATTAAAAACCTCGAAGACCAACAGCTGGAAAAAATGCTGGAGCTAGACCAGCTGAAAGAAGAACGCGAGCTGAAAAACAAAAGCCTGGCGCAGGCCAGTGCCAGAGCAGACATAGTTAAGCAAGAGTATGCCACTTTGGAGGAAAATTGCCGCCAGCAAATGGAACTCCTAAGGGAAAAAGCCACAAATGCCGCTGCGGAAATAGAGCCGGAGCTGCTTGCACAGTATCGTCATCTGCGCGCTGGACGCAATCACAATCCGAGCAGACCCTGTGTGGTCGCCATGGTTGAAGGCAGCTGCGGACGCTGCCGTATGCGCATGACACCACAAACCTGCCAGGATACGATCAACGGCAAAGTCATTAGCTGCCCGGAATGCGCCGCCATATTATACGCCGAATAAGGCAAGAATGGCTTAGCGGTTTTTCAGGTCAATATGCCATTTATCGACAACTTGGCCTTCCTGTGTCACATATATATATTCGTGCAGATTGATGCTGGGGTCGCAATGCGGCAGGCTCAGTTCGATGCGGCTTCCCAGTGTCGGTTTTTTGCCGTCATAGTATAACTTGCCATGCTCGTCGCCAAACCAATCATAGCGCCAGCCTGGGAGTATCTTGGCGTTTTGCACTACTAATGGCGGGCTGTCTGGCGTATAATAGAGCGCCTTCAAGCCTGCGTCCACAGTGACATGGCCGCTTTGATTATTGCTTACTACGCTGCTCATTAGGCTAATGGCGGCGCTGAAATCATTGAATCCGAGCTGCTGTCGGGTTTCCAGAGCGGCGTATTCACTGTCAAGCAGGCAATATGAGCCAACTTGCAGCTCGCTTAGCTCCTCGATTTGCAGGTCAAATGCGGCGGTGCCGGTGCCGCTGCCACTGAATATACGCAGCTGTGCATGCTCGGCGCGCAGTGCTCGGAAAATCGCGGCGGCTTCTCCGAGTAGCCTCAGGCTTTCTGAGCGCCGCAGTTTTGCATTGGCCAGATGTTGCAGGTGTCCGGCATAGCATTGTATGCCCAGCAAGGAGAGCTGGGGCAGGGCGGCTATCGCCTTGGCCAGTGTACCGGCCTGTTGAAATGCCACTCCGCTGCGCCCCATTTCCGGGTCCAGGTCCAGCAAAACCGGCAGGACGATATTATTTTCCGCGGCTTTTGCCTGCAGTTCGATGGCGTTATCATAGTTGTCCAGTACTACTATGCATTCTCGGCAAAGGCTTTGGCAACGCAGCAGCGTGTTGATTTTGTCAGAGCCAATCACCGGACTGGTGACCAGGATGCTTTCTATGCCTGCTTTTGCCAGCCCCAGTGCCTCCGTCATGGTTGCCGCCGCGATGCCGGCGCAGTTTCCTGCCGCCAACTGCCGCACTGCGATCGAGCTGCACTTGTGGGTTTTTGCATGCGGGCGCAAGAGCTTGCCCGCTGCGGACGCACGCCTGGCCATAAGCGCCAGATTGGCATCGAAGCGTGAAAGCTCTAAAATCAGGCTAGGCGTACTAAGTTCTTGCTTCTGCATTGCTGTAGACTCTTTTTTGTAGTAGTGCAGACATCCGGGAGTAGCTGCGCGTCTGCTCCGATTGACGCTAGACTCCGTCTAAAAAGTTAATCTGGCAGGGTTTTGGACACGAAGACACACGAAGCTACACTAAGACACACCAAGTAGTCTGCGTCTAAAATTAGAATTTTAGCAGAAAATTTGCATTTTCATACTATTTCATCGAGTTTTTCTGCTTTGTCCCATTTAAAAATCAGGCTCAAGAGTCGTTTTTGGGCGTCTCTTGAGCCTGATTGTGTTAGTTAGTGTTCTGGCAGTTACCTCACCTTAAACGAAGTTTTTGCCTTCAGGCCGGAGGCCAGTTCTTTGACTTGTAGCTGCCACTTTCCAGGCAAGTCATTTGGTGCTATATCGATAGGCAGGCTCAAGACACCGTTCACTGCGGCGTAGTAGCCGCTGATCTCGATGTTCTCGCCAGCACTGTCCTGGCCGGAGATCTGCAAGGGCAACACTGCGTTGGCTGGTTTGCCGGAGCTGTCCAATACCGATATATTAAGCATTCCGCTGCTGTCACGCGCTATGCTCCTACTGGCCCGCATCTTGATGCGCCGCAGCGGACGCTCGCTAATCAAGTAGAGACGCCCCTGACCACCCTCAAAGTCGGCCTTAAAGCTAAGCAGGCCTTTTTTTGAGGAGGACTTGACGCGCTTGCCCTGCAGCAAGTCGTAGACCACAGCCTTAGAGCGTCTCATCTTTATGCTCGTCGTTAAGGGCAAGCCTTTTTCCATGATTTTTTTGTATTGTCCAACGTAATCCCCGAATTCACGGCGGTCGTTGACTGCGAAGAGGTAGTCAGTGTCGCCGAATTTGCGCAGTCTTAGGATGGCGTCGTGGGTATCTGCTTCGACCCAGGGCTGCAACACTTCGTCCAGTTCCTGCCGCAGTTGCAGGGCGCAGGCGACGCTTTTTTCTTTATCGTTGTCATTCAGTGGGGTCACGAGTATATCCGGCACTATGCCTGGGGCGAGCAAGTTGTCGCCTATGATGACGCCGCCTTTGTCTTGCCAGTCGTTGATGCATTTAGCCACTGCTTCGCTGAGCACGGCGCAGGCCGGCATGGCCAGCACCTTGTACTGGTCGAGTCCATCGCGCAATATAGTCTCGTCATACACGACTTGCGGTTGATAGTGTGCTCTGACCAGGGCGCCGTGCATTCTGCCTACCGGGTTGCTGAAATTGCCGCCGGTGGAGCCTCCGAAGAACATCTCGTTGGTAAAGCTTTCCAGCAAGGCCACCTCGCTTTGGCGTTCGGGCACTTTCAAAAGCATGGCGCCAAAGGGCTTGACCACGTTTTCGCTAAGCTGTGCCAGACGTTTGGCGCTGTCGGGATTAGTGTAGTCATAGCCGCCAGGCTTACCCTTGTCCCAAAGGCTGCCGGCACCGTGATAATAGATGCCTTTGATGGCGCGGGCGAGTTTTTGCCAGAGCGCAATTTCCAGGAAGTCAGGCGCTATGGTGATGAATCTGGCTTTAGGCAGGCGCTGTTCCCATTCGGCACGTTTGTTTACATCTTCAGGCATAGTGCCGGTAGTGGCCTCACGGTACCAAATAATCTGGGTCATCTTGGTGGGCTGCTGGTAGGCCGGGCCGCCCTCGCGCATGGCCAATACCTCGTCGGTGGCCAGCCCCATGACCAGGGGGTCGGGGTAGGTATAGGTCCAGTGTCCGACAAAGTCAGCCTCTCCGCCGCTGCCCCATTTGCTTGGACAGCGCACCACCGGGTCCCAAAGCAGCTTCAGCGGTCCGGTGCCGTCCAGGTTTAAACCGCGTCGCGCCTCGCTGATGAAACCCGGGTAGCCGTCGGCCCCGCCCCAGAACCAGCGGTAATAGGTAAGGATGGGATCATTTTCCGGAATGATGCGGCTGGCGGGGAAGTCCTTCAGCTGTATGTATTTTACCCCGCCCTTGTTCTCGATTTCCGCAGGCACTTGCGTCATGCCAGTTGCCTTTTTGAGAGCCTCCATGTCTTCAGGGCGGAATGACAGGCTGGCGCCGTCTCTGAATTCGGAATCGAAGAGCACGTGGTCAATAACCGGATACATGCTGACATTATTGGCGGTAGATTTTGCCGCATTATAGGCATGCTCTTGTATTCTGGGCAGGGAGAAATTGACTTGTTTTTTAGGCTTTCCCTGGCGGTCCCAGCAAAGGAATTCCTCTCTGGCCTTGGCGTATGCGGGCTGGTTTTTAAAGTAGCCGCCCGGCGACATTTTTCCCATGACACGCAGTCCCTTGGCCATGACTTCGTTCATTGCTTTGCGCGCGCCGCTGAAGCGTTCGTTGAATTCTAGTGGCTTGCCGGCGCTCCAGGCGGCTGAGTCCATGTGGTCAAGCCAGTGCAGGCTATGAGTGAAACCTACCTCCAGCATTTTTTCTATGCTGGCTCCACCCCACATAACGACGGGGAAGAACTCCGGCAGTCTCCAGCAGATTTGGTATTCAAAGCTTGCCTGTCCTCTGAGCGTTTCGCCTTTGTCATTAACTCCCTTGATTTCCACCTTATAGGTGTATGTACCTGCCTTTGCCTGGCAGGGCAGGGGCAGTTCTATGGGTTCGACGGGTTGATTTGCCTTGAGCTCATCCAGTTCTTGTATGCTTTGCTGCAAGCCGTCATCGATGCTTAAGCTCAGCTGGCTAACATTTTGATTAAGCAGGTTATTGATTTTCAGCTGCAGGTTTTGTCCTTGTTCCATGCGTTCAAAGACATATCTTTCGTAGGGCTGCAGCAGCTCGAGGCTCAGCAGTTCCACCTGGCTAGGCAGTCCCTTGACTATGCGTATGTCGGCCAGGTAGCCGCCCAGTCCTTCATGTATGCTGCCGCTGCGCTCGCCTATGGACATGGCGACGTGCTGCCCAGCAGTCATGGCGCCGCCTTTTTCGTGTTTCTGCATGCCTTGCAAGCGACCGTCAGCGAAGAAGAAGGCGCTATCGACGCCGTCATAGTGGAAGGCGAGCAGCTGCCAGGTTCCGGGCTTGGCCTCAAAGCTCTGCGAACTGAAGTTGATAACTTCGCTTCCCAGCCCTATGCCGGCTTGCAGGGTGATTTTATTGTTTTTCGGGTTGCGCCTCAGCTTGAAATAGAAATCCTTATTAAGATATGTTCTGACATGTGTATTGGGCACATACATCTTGTCGATGATATAGCCGCTAACCCAGTCGGGATTGTCGGGATTTTCCTTGAGCTTCACCCAGGCTTCCACGCTGAAAGCCCCGGCGATTTTCGGCTCCATCCCTTTTTTCACTCTTGCCCCGTTGGGCTTGTCGCCTTTTTCCTTGTCATACTCGAAGCATTCCAGGGCATTTCCGAAGACCGGGTCAGGCACGATTTTGCTGCGTCCGGTAAGTTCCAGTTCGGCCTGTGCCTTGCCGTCTGTCAGCTCGGCGCCTTGCTTGAATTGCCAGATGGCGTAGACATTATCGCCGTCAATTTCATCGCCTACGAATGGTCTAATCTCGAAGGCGCTTAGTGCGGCGCTGAAGAGCAGGAGGCCGAGAAGAAAAGTTAGCCGACAGGCTTTTGAGCAGTAGTTATGTAAGAATGACATCAATTTCTCCTTATAATTAAGCTTGTCGAATTACTTTAATATTTGCAGTTCCACCGGCTTGTATATACCTCCGGCTCCGGCGGCATTGAGCACGCGCACGCTGATCTGATTTTTTTGTCCCCAGTTCAACAGGCTACCCACCTCGATGTCGAAAGGCTGATTCCATCCTGCGGTTCCTATGTCGAACTCTCCGGCAAACTGTCCGTTGACCCATACCCAGGTGCATTCATCTACCGAGCCAAAGTGCAGCACGGCTTCATTATATTCGAATTCGGGTTTAGGCGGCGCTTCCAGGTCTATGCGATACCATGCTATTCCTTCGTAATTATGCACCATGCCGGTCATTTTTTCATTCCACCAGTGTCCTATGCTGGCGTCCACCCATTTACTGTCATCCAGTTGGGGTGCGAACCAGCCTTCCAGGTGTCCGTTGCTGCCCGGGTCTATACGAAAGCGCCATCCGGTCAAGGGCAGGGGCTGGCTCTGCAGGGTTTCGATGACATGGTCCCACTCCGGTCTTTTGCGTATGACGGTGTAGTTTCGGTGGAAATCCCACAGTGCGTCGCCGGCTAATTTTCGTACGGCGTTATCTTTGTCTTTGCCGGCTTTTTGCAGCAGGGCCAGCACTGCTTCGCTGCGCGGTTTCCAAGTGATCAAGTCTTCAACGGCGACGCTGCGCACCATGACTTCGGGGTCTTGCAATGCCTTCTCATAATATTTCAGTGCATCATCGCCGAAGCGCTCTCTTAGATTGCGGTGCGCGTTGCGCCGTATCACCAGGTCCTCTGAGTCCAGCATTTCTTTCACGATTGAGTTGGCCTCGGCTCCCAGGGCAAGTATGCGTCTGGCTACCTGGCGCTGCTTAAGCCCGCTGCTGCTCTTATACTGTGCGCTTAGCTCGCCTAAAGTCTGGGTCTGCGCCGCAGACAATAATGGCAAAAACATGGACAGGCAAAAGCTTGTCAAAATCATCGCGTAAGTCTTTTTCTTCACTGTGACACCTTAAGGTTGGAGTTGCATCTTAAAAAAGTTGAAAAACAGAACCTCGATATGCGACTAATATAAACAGCGGAATTCGATAAGCAAACTCAGGACTGAAAAAGTCAGCCTTGCGGAATCAAATTTTCGTCCTGCTGCATTCACTTGTTCAGATTTTTTCATTCCGGAATCCGGGCACAGCGGGGCTAGGGGTCGCTTTTCTCCATTTTTTGCCGTTACTGCATGGCGGCATTCTCGCGGCAAGCGCCCTGTATTTAATTTTAATTGTAACGAGAGTCTGAATCTGGCTGGGCATAGTCACGTCAAATTATTCGTACGGCCTTGTTCCTCATGATGTATTCCATTTTATTCTCCAGCCCTGCATATCGAACAATATGATACT
>JAAZIY010000287.1 GCA_012800625.1 Lentisphaerota bacterium | reverse complement strand
GTGCCACTGTAGCTGCCGCCCTGACTCTGCGCCGTCCGGAAAGGCTCGGCTTCGGGGACCGGCAAGTCAAAGCTCTCGGGCTCGGCAGACTCGCTGATCTGCACCGTGGCGGTCGAAGACGGTGACTTGGCCTCGGGAGCAAAAACCTTAATGGCGAGGTATACCACTAGCGCAAGAATAATGATTAAAAACATCAGCTTGCCCCAGGGGATGCTAGTTCGCGGCACGGCGCTGGGGGCCTCGGGGTATGACAGGGATACCGGGGCCTCTTCTTTATCTTCGAGAAAAAGGAACTCGTGGTTGAAGACCGTTATGCGGTCGCCAGGGCGCAAAACCGCCTTGCCGCTGATGCGCTCGTCATTCAACAATACCCCGTTGACGCTGTTGCAGTCCTCGATCTGCCAGAGGCCGGCCTCCGACCTGATGCTGCAATGATGCCGAGACACGCCGCTTTCGTTGATGACAAACTCATTGCCCGGGTCGCGGCCTATGGTGAAAACCAAGTCAGTCAAAGTGATGACCTTGCCTGGCTCGGCGCCCTTCAGGATTCGCAATCGCATAATACCGCTCCTTTTAACCCTTGCTGTACCTTAAAACCAGGTCTAAAAAACCAGTCGGCTGGCTTTTGGACGAAAGACATACCAAGGCAAACCAGACTTTTAAACTTAAGCTCAGGATTAGCCCTGCGCATTCCTTGCCGGCCTGCTTTTGTCGGCATGCAACATGGCGCCGAGATTGATTTTTCGCCAATTTGCGCTAACTTATAGCGCCGCAGGCGACAGACAGCGCGCCAATCGGCCCCGCGCGACAAAAATAAAGACCCGGGAATACTATAACCGCAAAATCCTATTTTGGTAAGCTATGATTGACTTACATTGCCACAGTAGCGCTTCCGACGGCAGTTGCACGCCCGAAGAGCTTATATTCATGGCTAAACGCGTCGGCCTGAAAGCGCTTGCCCTGACCGACCATGACTGCACCAGCGGCCTGCCAGAGTTCGAAATGACTGCCAAACAGGAAAAATTCGAGGCCATACCCGGCATAGAACTGGCCTGCCGGGACCAAAATCAGCAGCGCTTCCATATCGTGGGCCTCTTTATTGACCGACATAGCCAGCAGCTGCAGGAGATGCTCGCTCAGATCATAACCTGGCGTAACCAGCGAAATGCGCAGATACTTGAACGCCTCGCCGAAGAAGGCAAAGCGCTCAGCCTGGAATTCGTGCAGGGCTACTGTCAGGGCGAGGTGCTGGGGCGCCCTCACATTGCCGAGGCCTTGGTGGCCAAGGGCTACTGCCAGAGCCGCAAGCAGGCATTCGAGCAGCTTATAGGCCGGGGCTGCCAGGCCTACGTACCCAGACAGGTGCCAAGCCCGCAACAGTGCATACAAGGCATACGCGATGCCGGAGGCCTGGCGGTCTGGGCACACCCCTTCTCCACTAGCAACATGAGCAACAGCGCCTGCAAAAACTTGGCGCGCATGCTGAAAGAAGCCGGCCTGGACGCTATCGAGGCCTACTACTCGATGCACAAACCGGCGCAAACCAGAGCCGCATTGAAAATCGCCGCCGAACTCGAACTGCTGGTCTCAGGAGGCAGTGATTTTCACGGACGACAGTTTCCCGCCCTGCAACTGGGCCTGGGCAAAGGCAAACTCAAGGTGCCAGCGGAAATCCTGCCGCCCTTGCGACAAAAAGCGCTGGAAAGACAAGCAGCAGGCTGAAATCCCGCGGCGTTTTGACATCAAGCCACAGCAACTAACACCAAGATTTTTGGAGCAACACATGCAAGTACTACTTATCAATGGCAGCCCGCATCAATATGGCTGCACACACACCGCCCTGCGTGAAATCGCCGCACAACTGGAGAGCGAAGGCATAGACAGCCAAGAGCTGCATATAGGCAGCGGCCCCATATACCCCTGCACCGCCTGCGGCGGCTGCGCCCAAACCGGCTATTGCGTCTTTACCAGCGACCCGGTTAATCAGGCCATCGAGCTGATGCACAAAGTCGACGCCCTGATCGTCGGCTCCCCAGTGCATTACGCCGCCCCCAATGGCTCGCTCTGCGCTTTTCTGGACCGCATGTTCTTCCGCAAAAACAAAAGCTATGCCTACAAGCCGGCTGCCGCCGTGGTCAGCTGCCGCAGAGGCGGAGCCAGCGCCGCCTTCGACCGCCTTAATAAATATTTCACCATCTCAGGCATGCCTGTGGTCTCGTCGCAATACTGGAACTCGGTGCACGGCAACACGCCGGCAGAAGTGAAGCGTGACCTCGAAGGCATGCAAACCATGCGCACCTTGGCCAGAAATATGGCCTGGCTGCTGAAATGCATCGAGGCCGGCAAAGACAAGGTACCCTTCCCAACCCACGAAACACACGTGGCCACCAACTATATCAGATAAGCAAAACCGCAGCGCAAGCTTAGTGTGTCTTTGTGTGTCTTTGTGTGTCTTTGTGTGTCTTTGTGTGTCTTTGTGTGTCTTTGTGTGTCTTTGTGTGTCTTTGTGTGTCTTTG
>JAAZIY010000286.1 GCA_012800625.1 Lentisphaerota bacterium | reverse complement strand
CTAGCTGCAATTGCTGATTTTCGTTGTTTTCCTGCAGGAAGTATTGCTCTGAGTCTTCCTTATGATAGAGCAGGTATTTGCCGCTGCTGCTGATTGTGGCTGTGACCTTGTTTGCTGCAAAGACATATTGAAAGTCTTGCACTTGTCCGGCCAATTCCAGCAGCTCCGGTTTTTCCGGTCTGCGCTCTTCATCAGGCGTGGCTGCCAAGCGTATCGAGTAGGTCTGTCCAGCATAGTTATAGTAGCCATAGGCCACAAAAAGATCGGAGCCTACCGAGCAGCAGTCCGAAGTCACCGGGGTTAAGACCCCGCGCAGCTCCAAGGCCTGGCTCACAATGTTATCTTCAGGCAACAAGAGCCTGATTTGCGCCGTGAAAAGCCCGTCTTGCGATAATTCCATGTCCCCCAGCAAGCCGGCCATAATGCCGGCATTATTGGGTCTTAGCTTGCGCTGCTGCTGGTCTTCCTGCAGCAGAAGCAGGTTGGGTGCTATGGCAGTAGTCCTTGCCGGAGCCTTGGTCTGCAACTGGAACAGACCGTTTACAGAGCCGCTCTGCTCGCCAAGGCTTAGGCTCTTCTCATAGACGCTGCCGCAAGGCTGCAAGGCTATGGGCGCATGATCCTTTCTTTGCCAAACCGAGCTGTCGTCACAGTCCGAGACATAGGCGTCATAGGGATTATCACGCTCGGACTTAGGCACGATGTTCAGCAGTCCCGCCAGGCGCCCCAGATGACATTTGTAAGCCGGGTCATAGTCCTGCGGCACAAAGAAGGCCACTTCAGCCTCGCCTTCATGCTCATACACAAAGCTGTTCCCAGTGAAGCTGCTGCCGTCACAGAGTTCGCCGCTATAGTCCACCTCGCCAGAGTCTGCCACCGTAATTTGCAGCCAGCCGTAGGCGTAGTTATCCTCCACATTACCCTGCGGCGGGCGCAGGGCCACAGTATAGTAGCCGGAATACTCCAGGGGATTATCCACAGCCGCCCTAAAGAAGACCCGCTGTTCTTGGCCGCGTGCGGAAATAAAACTGCCTGTGCCCTCGCCGTTTTCCGACAGTCGCAAATGCAAGGCATGACCACCCTCGCCTTCGTAGTCCAACAACAGGCTTTTCGTCAGCGGATCATAACCGCTCCAGCCAGCCAGGCTAACCTGCAGCTTTTCGGCGATCTCGGTAGACTTCAGCTGCAGCTGAAATCCGCCTTCGGCCTGACGCTGCAGGCTCAGGCTGCCGGCAGGCGCATAGTCGGTCAGCTCTGCATTCAGGAGGTATCCGGCGTATGCTGCAGCTTGCCCCAGCTGGCCAGCCATGTCCTCCACCGTGATCTGCAGCAACAGTCTATCAGTTTGTACATTGTTTTCCTTTAAAAACAAATCAATTAGGCGCACGTCACTTTGCGCGCTGGGTACACCGCTAATCCGCACCAGATTATTATCCTTATCATGTGTGATTTCCAGTCCGGCAGGTAAAACCCCGCTAGATGAAAATTCGTAGTCATTGCCCATGCATACAGGTATTTCCAGCTTAAAGCCTATGCCGGCATAAAGCGTTAGTTCAGTCTGCTCCGGCCAGGGCGCAAAGCTGGTGTGGGCATAAATTTTGCCTTGAATCAGCTCCGAGTCTTGGGCGATGCGGCAGTTGTCCTTAGCTTCCAGTTCGATTTGGAAATCGCGGCTGCCCTCCCAGTCGTCGGCTTCTGGCACATTAAGCGTGAAGACCAGTTCTGCCTCGTCAGTCTCCGGCCAGTGGTAGTCTTGCCAAGCGGTGACCCCTACGGAAAAGTACAGTGAAGATGTTTCCAGGGGCACTATGCGATAGCGCATTTCAATGGGATCCTCGTTAGGCTGCAGCCTGGCCAGGCGCAGCGGCAGACTAAACTGCTGCGCGTTTTTAGACAAATAGAGTTCTTTCAGCGACGCCGAGATTTCATAGCTGAGCTCCTCCTGCTCATAAGTCAGGGTATATGGCACTGCACCGTCTTGATCGAAGGCCTGCACTTTGAGCCAGTAGCTCTGTGAGTAGTCAGCGGGAATAAACTCCACTCTGGCTCCTTCCTGCAAGCCGTCCTGGCGACGCAGCAGCAGCGTTTGGGCATTTTCGG
>JAAZIY010000049.1 GCA_012800625.1 Lentisphaerota bacterium | reverse complement strand
TTGGCCTTCACCGTGTCGCCTACCTGCACCACATCCTTCACGCGGTTGACGCGCTCGTCGGAAAGCTCGGAGATGTGGATCAGCCCGTCAATGCCGCCCTCGAGTTCGACGAAAGCGCCGAATGAGGCCAGCTTGCTCACCTTGCCTTCCACGGTGTCGCCTATGCCATACTTGATCTGTATATTCTGCCAGGGGTCTTCAGTGAGCTTCTTCATGCTCAGGGAGATGCGCTGGTTCTCGGCGTCCACCTCCAGGATCACTGCCTCGACCTCCTGCCCGCGTTGCAATACCTCGCTGGGGTGATTCACCTTGCGTGTCCAGGACATATCGGAAATATGTATCATGCCGTCTATGTCGCCTTGTATCTGCACGAAGGCGCCGTAGCCGGTCATATTGCGCACCTTGCCCTTGATGCGGGTGCCCTGGGGGAACTGTTCCTTGATGATTTCCCAGGGATTGGGCATGGCTTGACGCAGACCCAGGGAGATCTTGCGCTCCTCCTTGCTCACCGACAGGACCACCGCATCGACTTCCTCGCCAATCTGCAGCACGTCGCCGGCCCTGGTGATCTTCTTGGTCCAAGACATCTCGGAAACGTGAACCAGCCCCTCGATACCCTCTTCAAGCTCGATAAAGGCACCGTAAGGCATAACGTTGACCACGCGGCCGCGGATGCGCGACTCCTGCGGATACTTGACGTCGACAGTGTCCCAGGGGTTGCCTTCCTTCTGCTTCAGACCCAGGCTGACGCGCTGACGCTCCTTGTCGACCTCGAGGATCATAACATCGATCTCGTCGCCCACCTGCACGAACTCGTGCGGGTCAGAGACCCTGCCCCAGCTCATGTCAGTGATATGCAGCAGTCCGTCCATGCCGTCCAAGTCGACAAAGGCGCCAAAATCCGTGATATTTTTGACTTTGCCGCGTCTGATGGTCATCGGTTCCAGCTCTTCGAGCAGCACCGCTCTTTGCTCCGCTCTGGCCTCTTCGAGTATCTCGCGCCTGGAAAGCACGATATTGCGTCTTTCGCCGCTGATCTTGATGATCTTGAACTCGTCCTCTTTGCCCAGGTAGTCCTCCAAGTTGCGCACCGGACCAATATCGATCTGCGAACCGGGCAGAAATGCCTCCACGCCGACATCGACGATCAAGCCGCCCTTCACGCGATTGACGATATTACCTTTGATCAGGTCGCCCTCGCCATAGTTGCTCAAGATTTTGTCCCAGGCTCGCTGCAGCTCGGCCTTGTGCACGCTGACCACTGGAGCGCTGTCCTCGTCCTCGAGCAGCTCGAGGAACACCTCCAGGTCGCCGCCCACCTCGAGTTCCTCCCAGTTGTTGGGAAAATCCGACTTTGGGATAAAGCTTTCCGCCTTTAGGCCTATGTCGAGTAGTATTCCGTTCTCGTTCTTCTCGGCGATACGACCGGTTTCGATTCTGCCTTCCTTAAGAGCGCCCACCGGCATGCTATCGCTCAGCAGCTCTTCCATCGAAACGATGTTTTCCAGGTCAATGTTACTCATGTGTTACAACTTGGTTAAAAAAAATGGGGACTGACGCGTCTTAAAATTAGTTTCACCCCGGCATTACAGGCGACGCTTTTGCTCTATAAGCTGGTGCAATCGTATAATCTAGCCGTTGTCAGCCACTTTGCAAATCATGATGCAGGGAAAATTAATCCCTCGCCGTTCCTTTTGATATGGGGATTACATAAAACCTCAATCTACACTAAAGCACAAAAAATTGATCTTCTTCGTGTGTCTTCGTGTGTCTTAGTGTCCTATTCTCTTTTGTCTTCTCAGCAGTTTTCGCCAACTGCCGTATGTCTTGATTTGCGGGTATATCCTGTCATCCCCGGTTTGGATATTCTGCCAGTCTGCCTCCATGCCTTCGGCGGCGCTTTTGCGCTTTGCCTCTGCTGTCGCCGGCTCTTGCTCTGAAGTCATGTCGTTACTGGGCACCTGGTCGGCACCTGCTCTGGGCTCTTTTTTTGTCTGCTCCCAGGCCAGCAGGCTATATTCCAGGCCTTCGGCGGCAAGACAGTCGCCGGGTTGCATTTTCAATAATTGCGCATACAATTCATAGGCTTGCCGCAGGGCCTCCGGGTTTTGTGTTTCGGCAGCCAGAGCGGCGGCTTGTCGCCAAATTTGCCCTGGGTTTTGCGCTTGCAGCAGCAGGCTTGTCGCGCCAAGCAGCATCAGCGTCTTTTTGAGCAGCGCAACTCTCGGCAGATCAAAACGGCTGCTTATCAGGACCAGGCAGAGCAAGGCGGCGCCCGCCAGCAAGGCCAGGCGCTGTTGCGCCTGAGCGGCAGGCTCAGGCACGGCCCTGGCCAGACGGCGCAGCTCAAGGGCCAGTCTAGCCGCCGACGGCGCATCATCGTAAAAAAGCAGGCGGTACGGCTGCTTGGCGCCAGACCATGCCGCCTTCAGGGCGACCAGCTGTGCGCGTTCAGGAGGCCTGCGGCTGTAAACCAGGCAGGGCCAGCGTCTGTCTGTCCAGGCGCCGGCGGCAAAGCTGTCCGTCTGCGACCAGAATCCGGACATGGGCAGCAGCAGATGCAGCTGTCCGCCTCCTTGCACTGGCGGCATTTTTTGTTCGGCCAGGCGCAGGGCGCTGGCGACCGCGGCGCCGCGGCCCTGCCAGGGTTCTGCGACCGCTTCAGCCAGGGCCTGCCGCCAGAGCGCCGCGTTCTTGCCCGGCGGCAGGTCCAGCATCGGCTTGCCGGCAAAGCTCAGCAGGCTGAACTCCCAGTTTGGCAAGCGCTCTCTGAGTTGCAGCAGCAGCGCCTTGGCCTGTCCGAATTCAGCCTCGTCAGCCTCCGGACAATGCAAGAGCACATTGAGCTGCATTTGCGCCGGAGCCTCAACGCCCGCTGACAGCCTCACAAAAGCAAAAAGCATTAGCAGCAATGCCAGGGTCAGATAAACAAGCGGCAGCCAGAGGCTGAAACGGCTGCGGCGCGGCTCCAGATAGCCCGCCTGCCGCAGACCGCGCTCGCCCTGCCAAAGACGGTAACGCGCCAGCATAAAAAAAACCAGGGCGCAAACTGACATTGCTGTCAACACAAAAATCATATGGACACCAAAAATAAATAAGCAAAGCGAAAATGCCGCCTTAGATTATAATATACCGCCCGGACCGGGCTACTTCGTGTGTCTTAATGTGTCTTAGTGTCCCCTAAAAAAACAGGACTTTTTCATATGGCTGATCTCAGCGTCAACCTAGCCGGTTTACGGCTGCGCAATCCGCTTATCACCGCCTCCGGCGCCTTTGGTTACGGCAGCGAATATCTGGACCTGCTCCCTTTCGAGCAGCTCGGCGCCATCACGGTCAAAGGCGTCTCGCCCTTTCCCTCCGACGGCAACCCGACGCCGAGAACCGCAGAGGTCTACGGCGGCATGCTCAACGCCATAGGGCTGCAGAACCCGGGTCTGCAAAAATTCATCGCCGATCCGCAGTATCTGCCTTTTCTGCGCACTCTGCCCTGTCCGGTGATCGTCAATATCTGGGGGCGCAGCATCGAGCAGTATGCCGAGGTGGCCGCCGGCCTCGAGGCCGAACAGCGGGGAATCGCCGCCCTTGAGATCAATATATCCTGCCCGAATATCAAAGAGGGCGGCATCGCCTTCGGCACCGATCTGAGACTGGCCGCCAAGGTGGTCTCCGCCGTGCGCCAGGTTAGCAGCCTGCCGCTGATTACCAAGCTCAGCCCAAATGTGAGCAGCATCGGCGACTTCGCCAAATGCGTGGTTGAGGCCGGCAGCGATATGGTCTCGCTCATCAATACCATGCCAGGCATGGCCATAGACCTGGAAAGCCGGCGCCCCCTGCTGGCAAATGTCAGCGGCGGCTACAGCGGACCAGGGCTCAAACCCATAGCGCTGCGCATGGTGTATGAGGCGCGCAAGGCAATCAAGGCGCCAATCATAGGAATGGGCGGCATTAGCAATGCCAGAGACGCACTGGAATTCATCGTGGCCGGAGCCGATGCGGTCGCCGTGGGTACCGCAATCTTCGCCAACCCGCAATGCCTAATCGACATTCCCCGCGAAATGAATGAATGGCTGGAACAGCAGGGAATAAAACAAATAAGCGAAATCTGCAACAGCCTCAAAACCTGACTTCGTGTGTCTTCGTGTGTCTTAGTGTCCTCCCCCCTTCGTATCCAATTCCCCATGAAAATTATTTTTGCGCCAGACTCCTACAAGGGCACCATGCGCAGCCCAAGAATCTGCGAGGTATTGCAAGCCGCCTTCAAAGCCGAGCTGCCCGAGGCCGAGCTGCTTAGCCTGCCTATGGCCGACGGCGGCGAGGGCAGCGCCGAGGCTCTGCTCGCCGCCGGCTGGGGAGAGCCGCGCCAGGCCACTGTGCAGAACCCCTTGGGCCGCAGGCTCCAGGCGCGCTTCGCCTACAATGCCCAACAAGGCCTGGCCATGCTGGACATGGCCTCGGCCAGCGGCATTGAACTGCTCGAGACGCATGAACTCAACCCCATGTTGGCCAGCAGCTACGGCACTGGTGAACTGCTCTTGGCGGCCAAAAAACTAGGCCTCAAAGAGATAATCCTGGGCATAGGCGGCAGCGCCACAGTGGACGGCGGCGCCGGCATGGCGCAGGCATTGGGCTGCAAACTGTTGGACAGGCAGGGCCGGGAACTGCCGCCTGGAGCCAAAGGCCTGCACGCGCTGGCAACAATCGAAACCGAGGCCATGCAAGAAGACTGGAAGGGAGTCAAAGTAAGCGTGGCCAGCGATGTCAATAACCCGCTCTGCGGCCCTCGAGGCGCAGTGGCTATGTTCGCCAGACAAAAAGGAGCCGACGAGGAAATGCTGCCCAAGCTCGAAGCGGGCCTGCAAAACTGGGCCGCGGTCCTGCAAAAAGCCGGCCTCATCAGCGATGCCGTCCAGCCCGGGGACGGGGCCGCCGGCGGCCTGGGTCTGGCTCTGCGTGCCCTGCTGAAGGCCGAAACCCGCTCCGGCGCGCAACTGCTCGCCGAAATGCTGGAGCTGCGCCGGCATCTGGCCGGCGCCAGCCTAATCATAACCGGGGAAGGCCATACCGACGAGCAGACCCTGCATGGCAAGCTGCCTGCCGTGCTGGCCGACCTGGCCGCCGAACAGGGCCTGCCCTGCATCCTGCTCTCCGGAGCCGTGAAAGGCGACCAAGCGCTGCTGCGCCAAAAATTCCAGGCCATATACGCCACCTTGAGCGACCTGGCCCCGCTGCCTACAGTATTGGCAAACGCCGAAAAAGACCTCTATGACCGCGCCAGAGCCATAGCCGCAACCCTGAGAATGGGGGGAGGGGGAGGACACTAAGGCACACGAAGGCAATTATTTAGGTATTTGCAGTTCGGCGCAAAGCTCCATGTCCAGGCTTTCTAATGTGCCGTCCTGGTTTTGCAGCCGGCTGCGTTGGTATTTTCTGTACTGGTCCAAAACCACTGCGAATTCGCCTTGTATGGCTTGCAGCTTGAAACGCAGCGTCACTACGCCGTCCTGCAGGTTAAGCTCGGGCAGTTCAAAGCGCAGCCATTGATTCATGCGGTCGGCATGCAGATCAAAGTAGGGCTGGCCCTGTCCCTCATATTCCAGTTCGGCCTTGAAGACCGCGTTTTTATCGCAAAAGACCCGCAGCCAGACCAGAGCCGACCGACCCTCTGCCCGCTCTCTTAACTCCGGCGGAATAACGAACTCCTTTTCAAGAAGCAGGCTTTGTTGCTTTTCCAGCGGCCAGAGCAGGCTGCCGCCAAAACTCAGCGGACCGTGGTCGTAGAAGACCAGCTCCTGCGGGTGGTCCAGCGCAATGCCATAGGGCAGAAAGCGGCGCATAAAAGCCGGCTCCAGGTAACGCTGGTAGTTGGCGTAGGCCGAGTTGACCACAAACACCGCCAAGAGCAGGAGCAGCAGGCGTTTTTGCCGGCGCAGGCGCCGCAGCTGGCCATCTGCATCAGGTACTATTCCGGGCAAGAGCAGACGCAGCGCGCCGCCTCCGGCAATGCACAGCAGCGGCAGTGCGCCAATGCGGAAACGCGCCAGCATATAGAAGGCCACGGTGCCCAGGCAATATGCCAAAATGGCGTAAGCCAGGCAGAGCCGGGCACCCTTGAAAGGATAGAGGCTGTAGAATAAACCGGCCAGACCCAGGCTGCCAAGCAGGGCGAAAGGCAGGAAAAACCGCAGTAGCGGGCTATGCCTAAGAGCCGCATGCAGCGAAATGTTATTGGGTATCTCGCCCCTGTCCCAAAACAACAGCAAAGTGCGAAACTTGAGTTCGAGGAAGAGCAGCGGCTCATGCCTAAGGCGGCGCAGCATCTGGCGGCTGACGCTGACGCGCTTGGCGGGGTCAGGCTCATCGCTTTGACTGCACCAGAGCTGATAGCTGCGCGGATACTCAAGGCCGCCCGGCGGGGCCTCCGGCGAGTTGCCCAGGGCCAGCACCTTGTCCTGAGCCGTCGAAGGACCGCGCCAGCGCCCGAAATGGCGGTAGTTGCGCCAGGAAAAAGGCAGCTGCGGCAAATAGAAAAGTAGTATGAAAAGCAGGCTCAGCGCGGCGGCTCTTTTGGGCAGTGGCCAGTTCCGGTATACAAGCAGAGCCAGTATGCCAGGCACAAAGAGCAGCGCATTGCCTCGGGTCAGGGTGGAAAGCGAACAAAACAGCGCCAGCAGCAGCCAGTCTGCAGCCCGGTTTTTCTTGTATGCCTTCAGCACATAATAAAAGATAAGCGCCATCCAGAAGCTCTGCAAGACCTCAAGCAGCAGGTACGGCGTATAAAGGATATGGAATTGCGAGACTGCCAGCAGCAATGCGGCCAGACAGCCGGCGCGGCGTCCGTAAAGCTGTGCCGCGCCAAGCCCAACCAGCCAGAGCGCGGCGCTGCCCACAAGCAGCTGCGCGGCAATCACCGGCCAGGGGGCGCCGCCAGGCGACAAGACATATAAAAGCGGCAGAAAAATGCTGTAATAAAAAGGCTGGTAATCAAAGAAGGCCGGCCAGTTGCCCTGGCGTATTTCCAGGGCCAGGCGCCGGTAGGTGGCCATGTCAGTGACCGGCAAGGGAGACTGCACCGCAGCGCTGTGGTAAAGCTGCAGACAAACTGCCAGGCGCAGCAGGAAACCCAGCAACAAAATAAGAGCCAGCGCCCAATAAAAACGCCGGCCGCGCAGGCCGCGACGCAGGGCGGTCGCCATCGAGCTGAAAAACTGGCGCATTTGAGTGCAGTTGAGTTTCAAGGTGAGTACTTGCCTTCCGATTCTTGTCGGCGCAGGGTGAATCTTGTCTGCCTTCGTAGATATTATCGGCCCCCAGGCGGAAAAATTTTTCCTTCCACACTTGCAAAGCCGGCCAGTTTCATTACATTAAGCACACTGACATTATTGCGGGTGTAGCATAATGGTAATGCACTGGCTTCCCAAGCCAGCTACGTGGGTTCGATTCCCATCACCCGCTCCATATTCTATGCTTTTCGTATTTCTTCGTGTCTCTTAGTGTCCAATTAACTTATTGAGTCTATTCCGCGCCTGATTTCTCCAGCGGTTCGAGCACATCAAGCACCTCTTCGGCACTATTGCATAAAAGCAGTCGCCGACGTGTCTCGCTGCATGACATTTTTTCGGCAATGTGAGCCAGGATATCGAGGTAGTCGCTGTAATAGAAGTCCGGCGTGATAAACAGGAAGACGAATTTGCTCAGCGATTTGTCGCTGGCGGCAAAATCCACTCCCTGGGGGAATATACCCAGGCAGCCGGCCAGGCCGCCCTGTATGGGCATGGTAATATGCGGAAAGGCGGTCTCGCCGCCCACGGAGGTCGAGCAAATCTGCTCCCTGGCCAGTGCCTGCTGCAAAAGCCTTTCATGCCAGTTTGCCGGTATCTGCTCGTTTACTATCAGGCAGTCCAGCAGCTGCCCTATAGCCTCCTGATGGCTGCCAGAGTGCAGTCCCAGGTTGATCATATGCGGCCAAAACACCTCGCGCAAACGTAGCTTTGTAGGTTTTTTCCCCAGCAGCATCATCATCGGGTTGTTTACTTTACCGGCAATGCGCTCTGGCAATGAACTAGGAAAAAGCTCTTTCAGTCGCCAATGGTTGGGTGCCCCCAGGACGATCAGGTCATCCTCGCGCAGCTCGCTTTCCAATCCACTGAGCACATCACTGGAATACACTACTTTAAGCGGTGCGTCTATGCCCAGCATTTTGGCCTGCAGGCTGGTGCTAGCCGTACTCACCGCTTCATCAGCCTGCGGGCTGCGCAAGACCTGCAAAACCTGAGCTGGGCAACCGTAGGATTCTGCGGTTTTCTGTGCGATCCAGAGCAGGCGCATAACATGTATGCCGCCACCGCTCAGTATGAGCACCCGCCGGACTTTGCTGAAATCCGGCCAGCGCAAAAATGCCACCGGGAAATTATGCCTTTGCGCAAAATTCAGCCAGGCTTCGCCCTTTTCAGCACGCGGCCAATCGCTTAAAATCAGGTCAGGCTCAAGCTCGAGCAGCCGAGCATGCTGCTCTTGTAGAGCGCCAAGGTCAGAATCCGACTTAGAGGGCTTCAGCATCTTATATTCGCCGGCGAGCTTATCGGCCAAAACCTGGCCGCACCAGTCCAGGGCAGGCAGGTTGTCCGCCGCACCGGCGCAGGCGGCAATCAGCTGACGCTCCGGCAGGTGTATTGGTTCAGTAGTACTCATATTGTGAGAGTGATTT
>JAAZIY010000285.1 GCA_012800625.1 Lentisphaerota bacterium | reverse complement strand
TATACCTCAACTTTGTCAGCGATCGCGACGCCGGCAAAGTGCGCCCCTGGCGCTATTATTATCTCAGTGTTTTTGCCCTGACTCAGCTGCTTGAGCGCCAGGGAGACTTGGACTCCCTGCGCAAGGCGGCGCGCTACTACGAGGACCTGGCGGCCTCCAAGCTGCCGCGCTCGCAGGAGGCGGCCATGAAAGCCAAAGCCATACGCGAAAGGCATCAGCTGGGCAAAAAAGCGGCAGCCCCGCAGTGAAAATCACCCGCTGATTAGACCCTGCCTAAAAAGGTGGTCTGGTAGGGTTTTGGACACGAAGACACAAAAAACACACGAAGACACACCAAGTCATCTTTGTCTAAAATTAACTGTTTAATACTTTTCGCAAGGCTTTTTATGCTACGTTTTTTTTGCCCGGTTTTTTTATTGTTTGCCCACATTGTTGTTGCGCAGGAGGGATTTGCCTATGGCGACTCGATTCTCGCAGTGGTTGGCGAGAAGGTGATCACTGCTTACGAGGTGATGCAGGCCTCGGCCCGGGAGGAGGCGCTTCTGCCGCGCAGTTTGACGGCGCAGCAGCGCAGTGCTGAGACCGTGGCGCTCAGGCGTCGTGCTCTCAGCAATATGATAGACCGCGAGCTGCTCTACCTGGAGTTTCAGGCCCTGAAGGCGAAAATCCCCGAGCAGATAGTGCAGGAGCGCTTGAATCAGGCCGTGCTCAGCCAAGCCGGCGGCGATCAGGCGCGCTTTGAAGAGATGCTCTACAAAGAGGGCATGAGCCTGCAGGAGTTTAAGGAGCGGCTAGGCAAAAACCTGGCTATTGATATGCTGCTTTATGACCGGGTCAATCGCGGCATCACTATTTCTCAACAGAAAATCGCCGACTACTATGAACAGAACAAGGCGAGCTTTAGCAAAGCCGCCAAGTTTCATCTGGAGGCCATTCTGCTGAGGAAGGATGGGCGCTATCAGGAGCACTTGGAGGATACCTGCCGGGAAATATACGAGAAGCTACAGGGCGGCGCCGCCTTTGCTGAACTGGCCAAGGAATACTCCGAAGGCGCTAATGCAGAAAATGGCGGCGACCAGGGCTGGCTGAGCGAAATGAATGCACAGCTGCATGAGCTGGTCGAAACCATGCAGCCCGGCGAACTGGCAGCCAAGCCCCTGGACCTGGGAAGCAGCCTCTATATCGTGCGCCTCATAAACAGAGAAGAGGCCAAGGAACAAATGAGCAGTGAAGAGGAGGAAAAAATAAGACAAATCTTGAGCGAAAAGGAAGAAGAAGAAAGATATAACAAGCTGCTGCGAGAGCTGAGACTGAAATTCTCAGTCAGGCGCATGGACGGAATGCCGGGAGATTAAGTGGTGCGAAGGGGGAGGGGGGAGGACACGAAGGTACACGAAGTCACACTAAGGGCTGCCTCAGTTGCGCTTTGTGGTCTCGGCTCTGTCTGACTGCTGTGCATTGACGGAGGGCAACTCGGCTTTTGCGGCAATAAAGCGAGTTTTGTTGCGTTATATTTGCAATTGCAACTTATCAGGACAGTGCGCGAGGAGCGAATGCTAGACCCATATTATTCCAAGGTTTTTTTGCTGCCGTTTGTCTGCGGCCTGGTCTTCTTTTTGTCTTGCCGCAGCACGCGCGATTGGCGTCTGCAGGCTGATGAGCAAGCCGAAAAACTGCTGCGCTCCAGCCAGGAGTCGGTCATCGGCAAAAGCGAGGATATCCAGGTGGAGTCGCCGGGCGAGACCTTGCGACGGCGCCTGCTTCTGGAGCAGGGGCTGCAGTACCATGACCCTGCCTCGCTGGGCCTGCGCGACCTGCCCGAAAACGAGGCCTGGCAGGCGCAGCGGCATCTGCTGGCCAAGGCTTCAGATACACAGGCGCCGATTGACACGGGGCTGCGCTTTAGCCTGGTCCAGGCCCTGCAGGTGGCCGCCTATAACAGCCGTGAGTTCCAAAGCCGCAAGGACAATCTGTTCCGCTCGGCACTGAGCCTGGACCTCGAAGCGGACCGCTTCCGCAATACCTTCGCAGGTATGCTGCGCAGTGAAATCTCGACCAGCGGCGAAAAAGACAGCCGCCTCAGCGGCGTCAATACGCCCGGACGACTGAGCTTGACGAGAAAATTCCGCAACGGTGTAGAGCTGAGTAGCGCGATTTCCCTAAACCTGGTGAAGATGCTCAGCGGGGAGAGAGCCAGCTTCTGGGGGCTTAACGGCGACGCCAGCGTGGCCATGCCGCTGCTGCGCGGCTCCGGTGAGTTTGTCGTGGCCGAATCGCTCACTCAGGCGGAGCGCAACCTGGTCTACGCGGTGCGCGACTTTGAACAGTATAAACGCAGCTTTGTGGTGCGCATCGCACAGTCATATCTAAACGTGCTGCAAACCGCTCAGCGCGTGCTTAACCAGGAGGCCAACTATAAACGCGTGGTGGCCTCGACAAGGCGCTCCAGACGCATGGCTGACGCTGGACGCCTGCCGGAGTACCAGTTCGACCAGGCCGTGCAAGACGAGCTTAATGCCAGAGACCGCTGGGTGTCCGCACAGCAGAGTTATGAAAGCTCGCTGGATAGCTTTAAAGTGCTGCTGGGGCTGCCCGCCGACGCGCTAATCGAGCTGCCTGAGGATGAACTGGCCAAGATCGAAAGTGAGTTTGAAGGATTGCTTGCCGGAGAGTCCCCCATAGACTACAGCGGCAAGGTACCCCCGGCAGACGCACCGGTGGAACTGAAAAGACCGGATGCTAAAGTGCGCGGCAAATATGAAATCGACGTAGAAAAAGCGGTTAAATTGGCTCTGAGCCAGCGCCTAGACCTGCAAACCCTGGCCGATAAGGTGAATGACGCGCAGCGCAAAGTTAGAATCGCCGAGGATGCCCTGCGCGCCGAGCTTACTCTGGGCGGCAGCGCCGCCATCGGAGAGTCCCGAGGCCTGTCTAACTCTAACCCCGGCGACGCTGCTTTCCGCAGTCGGGACGGACGCTACGCCGGGCTGCTGACCTTGAATCTGCCTCTAGAGCGCACTGCAGAGCGCAATGTTTATAGGCAAAGCCTGCTCGAACTGGAAAACGCAGTGCGCAACTACCAGGGTGAGGAGGACAGCATCAAGCAGACTATACGCGCCAATCTGCGCGAGCTGCTGGAGTATCGTGAATCGCTGGTCATTCAAAGCCTGGCCGTGAAGCTGGCTAAGCGCCGCGTGGCCAGCACGGACTTACTCTTGCAGGCCGGCAGGGCCGAGATACGCGACCTGCTCGAGGCGCAGGGCGCGCTGCTCTCGGCGGAAAACTCTTTGACCGCCGCTGTGGTCAGCTACCGTATGCGCGAACTTGAGCTGCAAAGTAACCTGGGCGTGCTCTCAGTCAGCGTGCAGGGTGAATGGCAGGAAATGGACCTGAGCGCGTTCAAGTAGCACTGGGGAGAGGGGGAGGGCACGAAGCTACACGAAGGCGCAATTTTTTGAGCGCAAAGCTCTTATCTACAACTTTCCTTTGAAGAGGCAAATTCATGGCATCCAAACCCAAGAGACTGAGTTTTATCTTTTTGGCCCTATTGGCTCTGCTGCTGGCGTCTTTCATTTTGCGGTTGCGCACTGGCTCCAGCAGCAAGGGTGCCGCCCTTGAGCTTTACACTCGGGTTCAAGAGGGTCCTTTGGTGATCAACCTCCTCGAGTCGGGCACCATCAAGCCGCGCGAGCAGCTGGTGATTAAAAGCCAGGTGGAGGGCAGGGCTACCATCCTGTTTTTGGTTCCGGAAGGCAACCTGGTCAAGCAGGGTGACCTGCTTGTTGAGTTGGACACCTCGACTATGCAAGACAACAAGGTGAATCAGGAAATCACCGTGCAAAATGCGGAGTCTTCTTACGTTCAAGCTAAGGAAAACCTGGAGGTGGTGCGCAACCAGGCTAAAGCCAATATCGAAAAAGCCGAGCTGGCGCTGCGCTTTGCTAAAGAAGACCTGAAAAAATACGAGGAGGGCGAGTACCCCAAGG
>JAAZIY010000048.1 GCA_012800625.1 Lentisphaerota bacterium | reverse complement strand
GTAAACAGTCCAACATCATCACTGCAAAAACAAGGATGAAAACAAATGACGTAAACAAATAACTTTAATGTGACAATGCCGTTTTGCAAACCAAAACGCCGGCGCCGCATAAGCCCTTAGTGTGTCTTAGTGTCCAAAAAATCCAGCAAGACCACTTTTTTGGACGGGGTTCAACAACACGTTGTTTTTTTGAGGTTCAAGATTATATTGCTGTGATTCACCATTTTTAGGAACACAGAGGTTTTTCATGGCACACAAGTATGAGTTGGTTCCCCAAGAAGTAAGCCCGGTAAACACAAAATATCGTCGCATTGTGACCAAATTGCCGGTACCGGAGTCGCTGGAGATTTTCGCGCGCCTGGCCGCTTACGAGCCAGTCAGCATGTCAGGACAGCCACCGATTATCTGGGACCGGGCCGAGGGCTTCAATGTCTACGACCGCTGGGGTAATATGTGGCTGGACTGGTCGAGCTGCGTGCTTATCAGCAATGCCGGACACGGAAGAGCGGAAATCTGCCAAGCCCTGCAAGAGATGATGGAGCGACCGCTGCTGGCCACCTACGTCTTCCCCCATGAGGGACGCGCGCAGCTCTGCCAGATGCTGGCTGAAACCATGCCCGAGGGCATGGACAAGGTGTTCCTGCTCTCCTCCGGCTCGGAGGCCACCGAAAATGCCATCAAGCTGGCTCGCACCTATGGCGTGCGCAAGTACGGGCCGAAAAAACACGTCATCGTTTCTTTCAGCGGCGCCTTTCACGGACGCACGCTGGGCGCGCAAGTGGCCGGAGGCATGGAAGGACTCAAGGACTGGATAGTGGAACTGCCCGGGGGTTTCCTGCAAGTGCCCTTCCCGGACGGCTTCGTGCAGGAGAACTGCAGCTTCGAGGTCTTCCTGCGCATTCTGGAGGAGCATGGGCTGAATGCCGACGATGTCGCCGGCGTGATCACCGAGTCATACCAGGGAATAGGACCCAACTTCCTGCCCGACGACTACGCCCGCAGCCTGGGCCAGTGGTGCCGCAGCAATGACGTGGTGCTGATCATGGACGAGGTGCAGTCCGGCTTCGGACGCACCGGCAAGTTCTATTGCTGGCAGCATTACGACTTGACCCCGGACCTGGTCTGCTGCGGCAAAGGCATATCCTCGAGCCTGCCGATCTCCGCCGTGATTGGACGCAATGACATTATGGACATGTACGCCCCCGGCTCCATGACCAGCACGCATTCGGCCAGCCCGCTGCCGGTGGCCGCCGCTATCGCCAACCTGAAGCTGCTGCAGGAGGAGAGGCTTAGCGAAAAGGCCGCTGAACTCGGGGCAGTGCTGGGACAGGGACTCGATGAACTGCAGGCGCGCTATCCGCAACATACCGCGCGCGCGCTGCACCGCGGCCTGGTCGGCGGCCTGCTGATGGTCAAACCCGACGGCAAAACACCAGACCCGGAGACCGCCCTGGCAGTCAACCAGAAATGCCTGCAAAAAGGCCTGCTGATGTTCGCGCCGGTGGGCCTGGGCGGCGGCTGCGTAAAGATCGCGCCACCGCTGAACACACCCAAGGATGCCCTGCTCGAAGGCCTGCAAGTGCTGGGCGAAGCACTGCAAGAGCTGCTGGAA
This sequence comes from Lentisphaerota bacterium, assembly GCA_012800625.1. Classification (GTDB taxonomy): domain Bacteria; phylum Verrucomicrobiota; class Lentisphaeria; order Oligosphaerales; family Oligosphaeraceae; genus JAAZIY01. The sequence goes on along the minus strand of JAAZIY010000048.1, from coordinate 6,914 downwards.
AACTAGCGATAAGCAGCCTCGCTAGGACACGAAGACACACGAAGACACACTAACTGGGATCATGGATAAATTAATCAGCGAGATACTGGCCCAGAGCCGGAGCGCCGAGCTGCGCCAATACGTCGAAAACCTGCTCTTGGAGATCTGCCGGGTGGACACCTCGCCTTTCGCCGATGTCGGCCTGATGCGCCAGGCCGAGTCCGAGGTCTTCGACAGCCTCGAGCGCGAGCTGGGCAAGCTGCCCTTTGCCGGAGCGCGCCTGGAAAGACGCGCCATCAATCCGGACATTAGCCGGCACCCGGGATATTCGCAGCTCTATTTCACCAAGACCGCGGAAAGGCCGGAGGGGCTTAGCCCGCAGCAGACCTACGAGGGGCGCAGCAACCTGCTCTACTTTGTGCCCGGCAAAAACGGCGTCGAGGCCAATGGCCTTGCCCTTAATGCGCATATTGACGTGGTCAAGCCATTTGTGCCGCCGCGCCTGGAAAACGGCGTGGTCTACGGGCGAGGCTCCTGCGATGACAAGGGCGCAGTGGTCTGTATGCTGACGGCGCTGAAACTCTTGGCCAAGGTGCTGCAGGAAAACGACAGACAGCTGCGCCGCAACCTGTTGGCAATGCTGGTAATCGAGGAGGAAACCGGCGGCAACGGCTCCTTGTCCCTGGCCATGGACAAGGAGCTGAAAAAGCTCTATGACAGCATCCTGGTGCTGGAGTGCTGCGGCAATAACATACACCCGGCCAATCGCGGCGCGGTCTGGTACCGCGCCGACCTGCAATGCCCCGGCGCCAATCTCTTTGAAATGGCAGCCTTCGTCTACGAAAAACTCGAACTGGCCGGACGCGCCATCAAGGCGGAAAGCCGACACCGGCTTTTTCCGCAAAGACCGGTGCAGACCTGCCACGGAATGCTGGGCGAATACGGCGAACACCCCAGCCGTATCTGCGGCGAAATCGCCTTCGAAATATGCTTCCAGGACGAGATCAATGAAGAGGCGCAGAGCCTGGTTGAGGACGGCATCGAGTCGGCGCTGGCCGACTACCTGGCTCTGTATGGCGATAAAAGCAAGCAGACAGACCCAAACAGCGGCAAGCCCAAGGTGGAAAAACATTACGACTTGCACATCGAAGGGCGCAGGATGCTCTGCCATGTGCATGGCAGCAGCGGACACATGGGCTCCATCATGGAAAATGACGGCGCCATCACGAAAATGGCTTGCATGGTGCGCAGGCTCTTCCGCATGAAAGAGCAACTGGCCAAAACCGCGGCTGGAGCACCCGAAATGCAGCTGCATGGCGAAAAACCCGGCAGCCTGTTGAAGCTGGAAGGCGGACAGGGCTTTGTGCCTACACACCATATAGACGAAATCATGCGACGCATGCGGGAGGCCGCCATCGAGGGCGCCGCCAGCTATCTGCACCTGGCCGACATAGACAAAAAAGCGCAAGACTGCGTCGATATGAGCTATGACAAGCTGCATAACGCCGCCTTTGACGGAGACCCGGACTCCCCGCAGATGCGCAATGCCATCGCCGCTGGAAAAGCCGCCGGTATCTGGAAGGAAGGACAGGCGGTGAGCGGCTGGACCGTCTCCTGCGACTCCAGACTCTTTGCTTTCGAGTACCCCGATATGCCGGTGCTCACCAGCGGAGCCGGCCTGCTACAGCATGCTCATGCCGATGATGAGCAGGTGGAAGTGGAGGAGCTGATGAAAAGCATCGCATTCATTGCGCTTTACCTGCTGAACGAGGCCGGAGTCTGCCCCAAAACAAGCTGAAAACACTATTGCCGAGTATGAATTATTGCCCCATTATGAGCAGCCTGGGATATGTGCTCTCACCCTGCGCCACAAAAGTGCTGCTCTGCCACCGCATTGGACGCGGCGAGGACGAGCAGTACGGCAAATATAACGGACTGGGCGGACACATGGAGCCGAACGAGGATATCGCCAGCTGCATGATGCGCGAGCTGCGCGAAGAAGCCGGCATAATAGTCAAGCATATGTGCCTGCGAGGCAGCGTAAATTGGACCGGATTCGGCGACAAAGAGGAAAATTGGCTGGCTTTTATATTCTTGATCCGCGCGTTTGAAGGCCAGCCCTATACGCAAAATGCCGAGGGCAGCCTGGCATGGCACGATATAGACCAACTGCACCAGCTGCCCATGTGGGAGGGAGACAGATATTTTCTCCCCCTGGTCTTCGATGCCGACCCCAGGCCATTTCACGGATACCTGCCCTATAAAAATCAAAAACCACAGAGCTGGAGCTTTGTGCGTCTTTGATCTCCTCTGCCTTAGCGCGCCTTCGTGTGCCTTAGTGTCCTCCCCCCCTCAAGGGGTTTTTGCAATAAATCGCTTTGCCTTGCGTTAATTGGCTTGAACAGGGAGACAATTTCAAGGAGGTAAAGCATGCATAAACTAATACGCCAGCTTTTAATTATAACGGCACTTTTATACGGCTTCGTTTCACCGGCCCAGCTTGCCCGCGGCCCGCAGCGGCGCTCGGCGCCGCGCCGACAAAACGCCAGACCCGGCCCGAGCAATAGTCGCCCCGGCATGAGCGAGGAGCTGCCCAACGCCGGCGTAACCGAGCCTTTGCCGGCCATACAACCCGGCACTGCCAGGCCAATGCGCCCGCCTGCCCCGCCGACAACTCAATTTCAAGGAACCCCACCCCGTGGCAGCCAGAACGGACGCGGCGGCAATGCCTTGCAAGGACTGTTCAAACGACGGGCCAGACCAGGACAGGATGGCACTGAGGGCAAAAAGCCGCAAGCCCCCGGAGACAGGCGGCCACAAACGCAAAGACCGACGTTCCCGAACTGGCGCCCCGGCGGCGTTGCCCCTGCGCCGAAACCGGATGCCATCAAGCCCTCCAGACCCAGGCCTTCCCAAGCCCCGGGAACCGTGCCAGAGAGCATAAAGCCGCCCCGGCACCCCGAGAACGGCAGCCGGCCTACTAGGCCTAGGCCGCCTTCCTGGCGTCCGCGCCCCGGCGACACCGGCGCTTCACCGCCTTCCAAGCCGGCTTTCAGGCCGCCTTCGCGTCCCCCCCGGTCGCCATCGCGCGGCAGCCTGCGCCGCCCTGCCCCGGTAATCAAGAACTACTACTACGGTTCATCCCGTCCCTGGCGTCCCTACTGGTATCGCTCCTACTATTTTCCGCAGTTTCCGCGTGTTTATTATGAGAGCTGGCATGTATTGCAGCCGCAGACCTACTACCCCATGCCTTCTTTGCCAGAGCAATTCCGCCTCAGCGCCACAGTGGGCAGCCGCATCGAATTCGAGCTGGAGGAAGATGTAGACAGCGGCTACATCTGGTTTGCCAGCTATGACGACTACTTCTGCCAAGTTGACATAGAGCATCTGCGCGTGCCCTACGAGCCGCCCAGATACCTGCAAGAGAGCAATCCGCTGGCCGCCTTCCAAATAGAAATGTTCAACCCCGGCGACACCATGCTCGAACTGGTCTATGCAAAACCGCTGGAGTACGAGTTGGGAGGAGAAGCGCTGAAAAAAATCCAGGTCTTCATGGAAATAAGCGAGGCGGAAGAGGAATAAACCCTGCCGCGCCCGTCTTTTTTATATGGCGGGTCACGGCAGGCTCCATGATTTTCACTCCGATACCAGGGCTTGGCAGATAGTGATGGCTGTTACCCCGACTATGTCTTCGGCGCTGCAGCCGCGCGACAAGTCGTTGACCGGCTTGGCCAGGCCCTGCAATATGGGTCCGTATGCATCCGCGCCGGCCAGCCGCTCCACGATTTTATAGCATATATTGCCGCAGTTCAGGTCGGGGAATATAAGTATATTGGCTGCCCCTTGCAGGGGGCTGTCGGGCGCCTTGGCGGCGGCCACTGAGGGCACAATGGCGGCGTCGAGCTGCAGCTCTCCGTCCACCAGGGCCTGCAGTCCCAGTTCGGCGCAGCGTTTTGCCGTCATTTCGGCGGCCTGGCTCATCTTGTCCACCAGCTCTCCCTTGGCGCTGCCCTTGGTGGAGTAGCTCAGGAAGGCGAGCCTGGGCTGGCTGTCCATCAAGGCCTGGTGTGTATGTATGGTGCTGATGGCGATATCCACGAGTTCCTCGGCACTGGGATTCGGGTTGACTCCGCTATCTGCAAAGATAAGAGTTTCGTCTCCGGCCTCGCTGGGTCTGGCCAGGTCCATAACGAAACAGCTGCTGCCTATGCGTATGCCTTTGGCGGTGCCTATGCAGTGGAAGGCGCTGCGCAGCATGTCCGGCGTCGAGGCCACCGCGCCGGCCACCAGCCCGCCGACCAGCCCGCGATTTAACATTAGATTGCCGAAATACAGGCGGTTCTTGCACATTTCACGAGCCTCTTGCTCGCTCAGCCCCTTGGCTTTGCGCCGCTCATACAGGGTCTGCGCCAGCAGCTCGAAGTCCGCGGAGTTAAGATAGTCGACAACCTCGATATCCAGCCCCGAAAAACTAAGCCCCCGCATGGACTCTGCCGCCTCCTCGGGGCTGGCCAACACCTTTACCTGCGCCAGCTTGCGCTCGGCAATCAGCTTGGCGGCCTGCATTATCCTGGGGTCCTGACCCTCAGGCAAAACTATGCTCAGACCAGCAGCGCTGGCCTTGGGAAATAAATGCTCCAACAGTCCGGACATGACAATCCTCTTTTTGGGTTTTTAATAATCGTTATGCTTCAAGGGCTTTGGTCTGCCTTCGTGTGACTTGGTGTGTCTTGGTGTCCAAAAAGGCGAGGAGTCTGGGACAAGCCGGCATCTAGCCGGTTTCCGTCCCAGGTATGTAGTACAGCCTTTAGGCTGCTCCCCGCTCCCGTTCCCTGCCATTCACAGATTAATGGCGCCCCTACAGGGCGCCGGACTCGGGGGGGCTGTTACCCAGGGTGGCGCTCGGCTCCTACTATTGCCTCGCTTACCCTGGGCTTCAATAGGTTGCCCTTTCAGGGCACCAAATGGACAGATTCTCAAGAAAAAATTGAAATTTCAGCAAAAAATTTGCGTTTTTTAGGCTATTTCATCGAATTTTTCTGTTTTATCCGACTACCTTTTCCCAACAAACCAAAACGGGCAGGCAGCTTATGCGGCGCCGCATAAGCCCTTCGTGCCTCTTCGTGTATCTTGGTGTCCTCCCCCTTCGTATGCCTTTGTGGTTCATGGGCTTTTTGGACACGAAGACACACAAAGCTTCACTAAGACACAAGCTATTTTTCTTCGGCTTCTTTTTTGTCCCCCACCCCGATGCTCTTGAGCAGGCCCTGGCCGAGTTTTTTGCCACTCTCTAAAGCTGCCTTGCCGCTTTCGGCGGCCGCCTTGCCACCGTCTTCCAAGGTTGCCTTGCCACCTTCCAGGGCTGCTTTACCACCTTCCAGGGCTGCTTTACCACCTTCCAGGGCTGCCTTGCCACTTTCAGCGGCGGCCTTACTGCCGCTTTCCAGGGCAGCCTTACCACTTTCCAAGGCTGCCTTGCCGCTGCTTTCAAGCAGCTCCTTGCCGCCTTTCAGCAGGTCTTTGGCTCCGCTGCCCACTGCTTTGATGGCGCCGGTGAGCATTTCATTCAGGATCATTGCCGAGGCCTCGATCATGCCTGGCTTGTCCGCGTCATCTTCTGCGCCGTCCTTAGCCTTGCCTATATCATGCAATTCCACTTCCGGCAGGGGTATAGGCAATGCCGCGCCGCCCAGCAGCTTGGCGCTCAGGCGCACCTTGCCGCCCTTGATCTGCACCTGCTCTATCTCCACCTTCTTGCCCTCTTTTTCGGGCTTGGGCTTCTTCTCTTTTTCGGGCTTGTCCGCGCTCTCCTCGGGGACGAAGCTTTTGACATTGTCCAGTATGGTGCCCAGGTTGCTGTTGCCCAGGCCTACTTCGTAGGTCAAAGCCGGCTCCAGTATGGTGATTTCCTTGATTTTGATGGTGTCGGAGAGCAGGCTGGCGGGACGCAGGGCGACGAAGACGCGGCCCAGGCTGAAGGCCTCGTCGGTTTTATAGCCCTCCGGGTTACCCACCTTGAACTCGTCCAGCAGCAATTCGCCCTTCAGTGGCGAGAGCTTCACTTTATTGATGCTCACCTCGCTCTTGGTGACCGTGCTGCCCACCTTTTCCACCGCACCCTTCAAGATATTATTGATGAAGACTATGCTGAGCACCAGGAGCAGCACGACGAGGAGCGCTAGCGCGGCGACTATCCTTAGCAAAAGGCTTTTCTTTTTTTTCTTGCTCATATTCACTTCTTTCTTGCTTCTGATTTATAAAGCCAATATAGAGTCCATAGCCGCTGAGGTTCTTTCCAGCAATCCCTCTGCCGGCGGCATCATTTCAGCGGTAAGCGTCTTGTTGTAGCCGATATTACGCAGGGCCTGCATGGTTTCCTTCCAGGGCATGTCTCCTTTACCCAGGTCGCAGAATCCGTTCATGGTTCCATTACTCAGCTGAAAGTCCTTCAGATGCACGCGGCTGATGCGCAGGTCTAGCAGCTCTATCCAATGCGGCGGCCACTGCTGGTGGTTGAGGATATTGCCCACATCGAAATAGACGCCTACAGCCGGATTGCCGATCTCGTCGATAAAGCCGGCGAATTCCAGCGGCGAGTAGAACAGCCCGTTCCAGACGTTTTCGACGGCCAGCACCACTCCCAGGTCGGCGGCCACCTCGCCCAGTTCGATGACCGCGTGCCTGGCGCGCTCGAGGGCCAAGTCGTAGCGCACTGGACGGTAGCCAGGCTCCCAGGGGATGACAACGGCGCCGGGCACGAAAAGCATGGCCTCGCAGCCTAGCCAGGCGGCTCTTTGCAGCGCCTTGGCATGTATGTCTATGGACCTGGCGCGCACAGCCGGGTCCGCATCACTGGGTGAGACCGCCCAGCTGATGCCGCTGGCCAGGGTCTCGGCAGCCAGGCCGGAGTCCTCGGCAATCTTCTTGTATTCCAG
>JAAZIY010000284.1 GCA_012800625.1 Lentisphaerota bacterium | reverse complement strand
GTGGTGGTTTTGTTTTAATGACTATGTCTCCAATGAAAAATCTTTTATCTGCCCGGCCGATACCAACAAGAAATGCGACAATGCATTGGCTACCACAGAACCTCTGGCTTACACTAAGTTCAGCGAGGGACTTTCCTATGGTTATAATGGTCGTTCTGGGGTGGGTTACATGGTGATTTCCAAGGCTGCTCGTCCCTCCAAGACCCTGATGGTGGCTGATGTGGGCTCGACTACAGCTAATAAGACTTCGAGCTATGTCACCAGCGTAACTCCTACCTTATCGGAAGGTGTAAACCAAGTCTCAGCCCGCCATGGCGGTGGCCAAAATATTGTTATGGCCGATGGTCATGTCGAAGACATACGCTGTACTTATACTAGTTCTGCTCAAACTGCTGCTCAAAATCTTTATCGTAGTGATTTTGTCCAGTTGGTGTGGGAGTCATCTCTCCCGAATCCATCCGATGATTCTGATGGCTATACAAAATGATTAATGGTAAATCAAGTTAAAACTTAAATAAAAGGAATGTTAAACATGAAAAAGAACACTTTGTTTACTTTAATTGAGCTGCTGGTCGTGATCGCGATCATAGCGATCCTGGCGGCTATGCTGCTGCCAGCCCTGGCCAAGGCCAAAGAAAAGGCACAGACCACCTCTTGCACCAACAACCTCAAGCAGATCGGCCTGGGCGCGCATATGTACGCCGGCGACAAAAACGACAACCTGCCGAACTACAACCGTGCTTCTGCTGATGCCACCGACTTGGATCATATTAACCTGCACAAGGCCAACTGGTGGGTGGCTCTGAACCGCTATGTCAAAAACGACAAATGTTTCAACTGCCCGGCAGACGCTGATCCTTTCGGCGGTGGTGAATTCAATGGCCCATTTGGCGAAGGCATCTCTTACGGCATCAATGGCGCACCGGCACAGGCTGAAGATTATGATCTGTACGCTCCCGCAGCTCCTTCTACTGCCGCTCAAATCCTTACCAGCGCTACCAGTCCTACCACCACACTTATGTATTCTGACGCAGGGACCATATTTGTTACATTGCCATACGCTGCCTATAAAGAAGACGCTAAAGGCGATCCTACCGCGGTTAGCACTAGTGCTATTGGTAGCATAACTTCAGCAACCACCACCGTTTCTGGCAATAAAGAGGCTGGTGGTTTCATTGCTAACCGTCACGGCCAGCGTTTCAATGTCTTGATGCTCGATGGACACGTCGAAGGCTTCGACGTGTGGGAGAGCGCTACGAAGGCTGCCTCCGTCAAACTCAGCTTCACCAACGACAGCTACTAAGTCATAGCGGCATCGTTAAGATGAGTTAAGCCATTGCCCCGCCGGCCATAAGCCGCCGGGGCATTTTTTTTGCCGGAAAACATCCGGCTCCCCGCCCCGGGATCGCCGGCATCCTTGCCGGCTCCCCGAACCCGTTCCCCCTTAGTGTCCTTTTGTGTCTCTTAGTGTCCCTTCGTGTCCTCCCCCCCTCCCCCCCCTATCCCAGCGGGTATGCCTCGATGTCAGAATTTTTTTCCGGCCTGCATTTTTTTCTGGCTTTTTATCTGCGTTTATTTTTTCTTTTCACGCCATTTTTTGTGCTTGGCAGTTTTCTGTCACTAACCCGCGATGAGACTTTGGTTGAGCGCCATCGCCTGGCGCTTTCCATTGCCTGCAATGCGGCCGGTGTCTGTCTGCTTATATTTGGTTTTGGCGTTTGGATCATGCAGGCTTTTGGCATAACGGTGGCTGCCTTCCGGGCTGGTTCGGGCGTTTTGCTGATGCTTAGCGCGATCAGCCTTGTTTACGGTGAACAGCAAAAGAAGCAGGCTAGTTCTGGGAGCCTCTCCGAGCTGGCCCTGGTACCCTTGGCGGTGCCGGTCACTGCCGGGCCGGCCACCCTGGGCGCCTTAATGGTCTCCGGCATGGACACTGTGCTTTGGACGCAGAAGCTGATCTCGATTTTGGCCATTGTGGCGGCCTCGGCCACAATCGGGTTTATGTTATATTATTCCGTCCGCCTCGAGGAGTTTGTGGGGCGTTCCCGCATTGCGGTGCTCAGCAAGATCACCGGGCTTATACTCAGCGCCATTGCGGCGCAGATGCTGGTGACCGGGGTCTGCGAGCTATGGCTGGGGGCCATGCCCTGAAACCATATGGCTCCGCAGGGCTACGTCCGCCAAGCGGCCTCTTTTTTTTTCAGGCATTTTCATGGCCAATCAAAGCGATTTAAAGCAGTTGAACAAGAGCCGCATCCTGGCGCATATACGCGCCACTGCGGCTCAGTCCCGGGCGGCGATCGCCGATGCCCTCAGCCTGGACCGCAAGAGCATCACCAACCTGGTCTCCGAGCTGATCGCCGCAGACTGGCTCTGCGAAGTGGGCACACAGGTAAAAAGGCGCGGGCGACCCGGCACGCTGCTGGCACTGGACCGCGAGAAGCATCTCTTCCTGGGCTTGCATCTCTCCGAAAACCTGGTGCAAGGCGTGCTGATTAATCTGCACGGGGAGATACTTTCACAGCAGAGCCGCTCTTTTGCCCTGCCTGCCGGACTCGAGGATATCAAGGATTGCCTGCTGCAGGTCTATAGGCGGCTTTCAGCCGACCTCGCCGTAGCGCCTGGTGCCATAGGCCTGGTACTGCCCGGCGTGCTCGATTTCGAGGCCGGCAGGATATTGCGCTCGGTTAATCTGCCCGCCCTGGACGGCCTGGCCCCGCAGCTGCTCCTGCCCGAAACCCTGCCGCTGCCGCTGTTTATCGAGGAAAGCTCGCGCGCCAAGGCCCTGGCTGAGCTTTGGTTCGGACTGGGACGCAAACAGGCCTCGTTCGTAGCCATAGACCTGGGCATAGGCATAGGCGCCGGCATCGTGGCCGAAAGACGCCTGCACGGCGGCAGCTATGCCGGAGAAATAGGACACGTCCAAATAGAGCCGGAAGGCCGAACCTGCGCCTGCGGAAACCGAGGCTGCCTGGAGGCATATGTCTCCGAACAGAGGCTCTGCCAGGAACTCAGCCGGGTGTTGCCGCATACGCTGCACAGCCTGCGTGAACTGCAGACCGAACAGCTCAACGCCGAGGCCCTAGCTCTGCTGCAAGAGGCCGGACATAGCCTGGGGCGCGGACTGGCCCCGCTGGTGAACATACTATGCCCGCCGCTCCTGGTACTGCATGGCAACCTGACCAGATTCGATAAAGTGCTAATGCCGGCCCTTACGCAGGGACTGCAAGAAGCCGCATTGCCCTCGTGCCTGAACCGCGTGCGCCTGGAAATATCGCAGTTCGGCGCCGAAGCAGCCGCCCTGGGTGCCGCGGCAATTCCATTTGAACAAATCTTCTCCCTGGATAATGGCTTCGGTATGCTGTGAATATGTTGGACACGAAGACACACCAAGGGGGGAGGACACGAAGACACACAAAGGGACACGAAGGCACACGAAGGCACACTAAGGGCTTATGCGGCGCCGCATAAGCCGCTTGCCTGTTTTGGTTTGTTGGGAAAAGTGAACCTGACAAAACAAGAAAACTCAATGAAATTGCATGAAAAACACAAATTTCCTGCTGAATTCTAATTTTAAACGAATACGACTTGGTGTATCTTCGTGTGTTTTAGTGTGTCTTAGTGTCCAAAATCCTGCCCGGTAGGCTTTTTGGACGGGGTCTAAGACACACGAAGGCACACGAAGTTTTTGACGAGGTTTAGGTAACTTTGCGGATATTGCTTCATTCACGTTTATTTGGCGGCAAGGGGCTGATTTTTGCGCTCAGCATCCTGGTCGGTTTGGTCAGTGCGCTGGCGGCTTTGGCGATGAAAAACCTCTGCCATGGCATAGCCCAGTTGCCGCCACTGCTGGCCGGGCAGGGGGTCTGGCGCTATTGGCTGCTGCCGGCTTTTCCAGCTTTGGGCATACTGCTCTGCCTGCTCTTTGTGCGCTTTGTGCTGCGTCGGCAAAGCTACGTGAAGGGGCTGGACAGCGTTATACAGAGCGGGCGCGGCAATGCCGAACTGCCCTTTTATCATACCTATGCGCATATATTCACCAGCGCGGTGGCGGTGGGCCTGGGCGGCTCGGCCGGTCTCGAGGCACCCAGCGCGCTCACCGGCTCGGCCATAGGCGCAAATGTGGCCAAATTCTTCAGGCTGGGACGCGAAAGCCGCATCCTGCTTTTGGCCTGCGGTGGAGCGGCAGGCATAGCGGCGGTCTTTGACAGCCCGCTGGCCGGCACGCTCTTCGCCTGCGAGATACTGCTGCCGGCCTTCTCGCTCTCCGCTCTGGTGCCGCTATTGCTCTCGGCAGCCACAGCGGCGGTTTTGGCGCGGCTCTTGCAAAGCGGACAGCATTTCATGCAGACCCAGGGCACGCAATGGAACCTGTTCAATCTGCATTACTACCTGCTGATAGGCCTGGCCTGCGGCATAGTATCGGCGTATATCATCAAGGTGTCTTTGTCTATAGGCAGGAAAATGGAGGCTCTGCGCTCGCTCTGGCTAAAGGCGCTGCTCGGAGCAGCCCTGCTGTATGTCTTCTTTCTGCTGTTTCCGGTGCTTATGGGCGAGGGCTACAAGCATATCATCGAGCTGGCCGGCAACCAAGGCGACAGCCTGCTGCGCAGCGCGCTGCCGCCATTTTTACGGCATCCAGCGCTCTGGCTGGCTCTGCTGCCTCTGCTTTTTCTACTCAAGCCCATAGTCTCCACCCTAAGCGTAGAAAGCGGCGGGGACGGCGGTATCTTCGGTCCTTCGCTGTTTTGCGGTGCGCTGCTGGGCTATTTCGCCTATGAGCTTTCCCTGCGCCTGGGCGCCAGAGTAAGCACGCCGGTGCCCTTTATCTGCGCCGGCATGGGCGGCATTTTGGCCGGGGTCATGCATGCGCCGCTCACCGGTATCTTCCTTGTTGCCGAGCTAACCGGCGGTTTCGAGCTGCTTATACCCCTGATGATAGTCAGCTCGCTGTCCAGCTTTGTCAGCCGTAATTTGGCCGGACACAATTTGTATAAGTCCATCATTGCGCAGAAGGGCGGCATTGCAGAGCTGCAGGAAGAGTCCGCACTGCTGAGCAATGTGCGCATAGGCGAGCTGATGCGCCGCGACTTTGTCTCCCTGTCCGAGCGTCAGACCCTGCGCAGCCTGCTCGAAATTATGCTGGACACCAGGCAGAATATATTTCCGGTGCTGAATAAGGAGCAGCAGATCGTGGGCATGATACGCGAAGAGCAGGTGAGGCCCTTCTTCTTCAAACAAAGCATCTATGACCTGGTGCTGGCCCGAGACCTGATGAGTCCGCCCGAGCCGGCCCTCAGCCCGGAGGACAGCCTGGTCGAGGCAAGCAGGCTCTTTGACCAGGAAAATAGCTGGCATCTGCCGGTCTGCGACCAGGGAAAATATCTGGGCCTGATCTCGAAGGCCGAATTGCTTGACTATTATAGAAATGTATTAAGACAAAGAAGCGAGCTGTTTTAAGCTTCGTGTTCCTTCGTGTCCCTTCGTGTCTCTTCGTGTCCAAAAACACTACGCTTCACTCTGTCTGTATGAGTTCCAATGGTTTTGGCCGCAGTGCCAGCAGTGCCGGAATGATGGCGGCTACGAAGCAGACCAGGAACAT
>JAAZIY010000283.1 GCA_012800625.1 Lentisphaerota bacterium | reverse complement strand
TTTTAGCTGCTGTTTTCCTTGTTTTTTGTTGCATTGCCTACTACACTATGTTTTAGACTTTAAGTCTATTTTTCGTAGTTCAACCCATTTATCACAAGGAAAGCAAAATGGCACAGCTAGCAATTAACGGCGGTTCCCGCATGGTTCCTGAAGGCTCAGTCAAAGCCTGGCCCCCCATTGACGACATAGACCGCAAGATGGTAATGGCCTCATTAGAGGGCAACAAGCACGCTTTCGGCCCCAACTGCAAAGCCTTTGGCGAGGAATTCGCTGAGTACACCGGCAACAAGTACGCCATTTTTGCCAACAGCGGCACAGCGGCTCTGCACATGGGCATTGTCGCCGCCGGGGTCGGCATTGGCGACCAAGTCATAGTAAGCGCCTACTCCTGGTCATCCAGCGCAACCTGCATACTGCATCACAATGCCGTGCCGGTTTTCGTCGATATCAATTACGACACCATGAATATTGACGAGGACAAGATCGAGGCAGCCATCACGCCGCGCACCAAGGCCATCATGGCCGTCAACCTGCACGGCCTCTGCTGTGACTACGATAAGCTGCGCAAAATCGCCGACAAGCACAACCTGGTCATTATTGAGGACTCCTGCCAGGCGCACGGCGCGCAATACAAGGGCGTCAATGCCGGCAGGCTAGGCGACTGCGCCGCATTCAGTTTCAACCAGAACAAGTGTCTCTGCTCCGGCGAAGGCGGTATGTTTGTCACCGACAATGAAGAGATGTTTAATTCCGCGGCGCGGCTCTGGAGTTTTGGCGAGAATGCCACCCCTATGCAGTCACGCGATTATCACTCCTATGCCTTGGGCTGGATGTATCGCGGCTCCGACATGGTCGCCGCCTTCGGGCGTGCGCAGCTTAGCAAGATGCAGTACTACTTTGACAGCATCCAGGAAAACGCCGCCGCTTTGACTGCCAAGCTGAAGGATATCAAGGGGCTGATTATTCCCACGCAGCCCGAAGGATACCTGCACAATTGGTACAACTACACCAACCGCATCGACGCCAAGGCACTGGGCTGGCAGGGGCACCCTGCCATGCTGCGCGATGCCATCATGGCGGCGCTGCAGGCAGAGGGTGTAAGCGTCGGTATCTGGCAAAGCTTTATCCTGCCGGATATGACCGTCTTCAAAGCCAAAAACGCCTATGGCGGCGGCTGTCCCTGGTCTTGTCCGCTCAGCAATGCCGACGGCGAGAAGATTGACTACGGCAAGGAGAACTTCCCCATGGCGCAACTGCACTGCGACACCCACTTTGGCATGACCATGCCGCTGCGCGCACCCAACCGCACTGACCTGGCCGAGCTGGTCGGTGACGCTTTCCAAAAGGTTTTCAGCAACATCAATGAGCTGGACCCGGAAAAATACCGCAAGTAAAATAAACATTAGCAAAAAAAGCGGGCGCGGCAACAGCCGCCCCGCTTTTTTTGTGCCTTATGGAGGCATCAGAGAACCCAGGCGCATCGTTTTTTACCAGCAATCGCCACACTGGTATTAAAACAGGTATTTTTAGACACAAAAAAAGCGCTGAAGTAAAATACTTCAGCGCTGATATTGGTAGCGGGAATAGGATTTGAACCTATGACCTTCAGGTTATGAGCCTGACGAGCTACCGGGCTGCTCCATCCCGCAATCATGTTTTCTTGTTACGTTTATTAATATAGCAGGACTAGCTGATTTTACAAGCCGTCTTAGACAAAAACAGTGAAAGTTTTGCTATTTGTAAGTAGTAAAACTAAATGCACGTGTTTTTTACCCTATTTGCATTTACTATTACAAAAACGCCCAGGTGCATTTAATTATATAAAAATGCCCACGTGCGTTTAATTATACAAAAAACCCGCTGTGCGTTTTGTCTGTCAAAACCATTGCGTCACCCAAACTTATATTACGTTTGCTTTATTCTTTTTTCACATTGAGAACCAACCCACCCTGCTATGCGGCAGATTTCTTCAGTGGATATTCTTGAATGCTTCATTGAAGCAGTTCTCATGGTTCATCTACTTGCCTTTTTCTTCTCCGTATGCTTTTTGTTTTCTTCCAGCCTTCTTCAAGGGCTTCGTATGAAATAACCCGCTTGTTCATTTGCTTTTTGTCTT
>JAAZIY010000047.1 GCA_012800625.1 Lentisphaerota bacterium | reverse complement strand
GCCCCGAAGGGGCAACCTAAGATAGCCCAGGGTAAGCGAGGCTCCGTAGGAGCCGAGCGCCACCCTGGGTAAAGGTCCCCCCCGAATCCGGTGCCCTGTAGGGGCGCCACTAACGGCCTTTCGGCGTTATGACCTTTTTGGACGGGCTCTATTTTAGGCAGGTTAGCTCTTGGCGGGATATATTAATAGATTCTTTCCCACGTTGTCAAGCAATGGATAATATTATGACCAGTAGCGATCTTGAGACCACCCTGGACATTCTTGAAGTGCTTGCCGAGGCCCTGAGCATACCGCGCAGCCTGGATGAGGGTCTGGACAAGATAGTGAGCATCACCTGCCGCCTGATGGAGACCGAGCAGGCCGCTTTTCTGCTGATTGACGAACAACAGCAGCGCTTTATTATTCGCTCCACCTGTGGCATAGACAGTGCCAACCTGCAGGTGGGCCAGCCCCTGGTGCTGCCAGAACGCCTGCTGAATATACTCTGGAGGCTGCAAAACCTGCATCAAATCAACTGGATAGAGTCCGGCATAGACGAGCTGAAATTTCCCATTATCGCCATGCCCATACATTTCAGGGGCACCCGGATTGGGCATCTGCTCACCGGCGGCTCGAAGGACGCCTCGAAGACCAAAAGCCCGCTGCGCCGCAATATGTTCGCGCTGCTGGCCCCCTTTGTTTCGCTGATTATCGAAAACTCCAAGGCCGCCGACCTTCTGGCGCAGCGTTTCGCCCTCAGTTCGAGAGAGCTTTTGAAAGCCGCCGAGCAGGAGGCCAAGGACGGCGACGCCGCCGGACAGCTCATGGTTCAGAGCATACGCAACCCGATAAAGGTGGTGCGCCTGCTGGCCGAGTCCTTTCATCGCGAGCTGGCCACAGCCGGATTCAGCCCGGGACAGATCACTGTCGCGGCGGCGCATCTGCTGGACTGCATCGTGAAGAGCGGCGGCTCGGCAAACGAGCAGCCTTCCGGCGGATAATATCGCAGCGCTTTGTGTACCTTCGTGCCCAAAAAACCATAGTCCCCGCGGCAGGCGTCATAAGCCAGGCAACTCTCCCCAACCCCAAGCGAACCTAGTTTCAGGAATCCAATATGGCATTATGGAGCGGCAGATTCGAGCAGAGCACGGATGCTCTGGTACAGGCCTACAGCGAGTCGATTTCCTACGACCGGCGCCTGTACGCATACGACATACAAGGCAGCATCGCGCATGCCCGGATGCTGGGGCGGCAAGGCATCATCCCGCAGCCTGAGGCTGACAAGATCATCGCCGGGCTGCAGCAGGTTAAGCTGGAGATCGAGCAGGGAAAATTTGTCTTCAAGACAGAGCTTGAGGACATACATATGAACATAGAGGCCCGGCTCACCGAAATCATCGGCGAAGCCGGGGCCAGGTTGCACACCGGGCGCAGCCGTAACGACCAGATCGCCACCGACGAAAGGCTGTACCTGCGCGATGAGTGCGAGCAGCTTGCCGAGCTATTGCAAAACCTGCAAGGCGCGCTGTTGGCTCTGGCGCAGCGTCACCCCGATGTAATCATGCCCGGCTTCACCCACCTGCAGCACGCCCAGGTGGTGCTTTTCGCCCATCATCTGCTCGCCTATGTCGAAATGTTCGAGCGCGACCGCGAACGCCTGCAGGATGCACGGCAACGCATCAATCGCCTGCCCCTGGGAGTCGGAGCCATCGCCGGCAGCACACTGCCCCTGGATCGCCACGCCGTAGCCCAGGAACTCGGCTTCGACGAGCTGCTCTATAACAGCATGGACGCGGTGGCCGACAGAGACTGCCTGGCTGAAATGCTCGCCTGCCTCGCCATCATCGCCATGCATATCTCGCGCTTCGCAGAGGATATTATCGTCTGGTACAGCCAGGAATTCGCCTTTATCGAGATCGGCGACGCTTTTACCACCGGCTCCAGCCTTATGCCGCAAAAAAAGAATCCCGATGTGGCCGAGCTGGCCCGCGGCAAGACCGGAAGGGTCTACGGGCATCTGCTGGCGCTCTTGACCACTCTCAAAGGCCTGCCCCTGAGCTATAACCGCGACCTGCAAGAAGACAAGGAAGGGCTGTTTGACGCCATCGACACGGTGAAGCACAGCCTGGCTGTCTTCACCGCCATGCTGGCCAGCGTCAAACCCCGCCGCGAACGCATGCTCGAAGCCGCGTCGGACTCTTTCCTGATGGCCACCGACCTGGCTGAATGGCTGGTGCGTCAAGGACTGCCTTTCCGCGAGGCGCATCATCAGGTGGGACGCTTCGTGGCCGCCTGCCTGGCTCGGGGACAACAACTGCACGAGGCCAGCCTCGAACAAATGCAGGAATGCATCCCTCTGGCCAAACCGGAATGCCTGCAGATATGGAACCCGCAGAGCAGTGTGGAGGCGCGCGACCTGCCTGGCGGAACCGCACCCGCGCAAGTGGCCAAAAGAATGGCATACTGGCAGGAAAAACTGAATACGCCCTAACTTGATTTCATGTGCAAACCCGCCGGCCGGCGGGTATTCACCAGAGAGCGGCAAGGAGAGCCTATGCTACCGCAAAATATAGACACCAACATTGACAATATCAGCAAACTGGACTTTAGCATCAAACGTCTGGGCGAGGCCAGCATCGAGTCCGGTCTGAAAGACGTCATCTTTGTGGATGACAGCGAAAACATCAGCTATTGCGCCGATAATGTCATCAACCAGCGCCTCTGCGAGGCCGGCAAAAAGGTGCCCGCCTTCCTGGCCGCCGGGCCGCGCCGCAAGCTGTTTCACGACGCCCCCTGGAGCCGAGCCGCCATAGTCACCTGCGGCGGACTCTGCCCCGGACTCAACGACGTCATCAAAGCCCTGGTCAATACGCTCTGGTATATCTACGGTGTCGATAATATCTACGGCATACAGTACGGCTTGGCCGGCCTGGTCTCCGGCAGCGGACTCAGCCCGGTCTATCTGAACCCGGACATAGTCGACGACATACATATGCAGGGCGGCACTATCCTGGGAGCCTCGCGAGGCGAGCAAAGCAGCGAGGAGATAGTGCGCACCCTTGACCGACTGAACATCAATATGCTCTTTATGATAGGCGGAGACGGCACACAGCGCGCCGCACACGAGGTGGCCCTGCTGGCACTGGAACGCGGCGTGCAGGTCAGCGTCATCGGAATCCCCAAGACCATAGACAACGACTTGAATTTCATGGACAAGACCTTCGGCTTCGAGTCCGCCGTGGAAGCCACCTCGGGCATTATCAGCTGTGCCCACAACGAGGCCAAGGGCTATTATAACGGCATAGGCCTCATCCGACTTATGGGCCGGGACTCCGGCTTCATCGCGGCTTCGGCCAGCCTGGCTAACTCGCTGGTGAATTTCTGCCTTATCCCCGAGGTCGAGCTGGTGCTGCACGGCGAAGGCGGGCTTTTGCAGGCTTTGGAAAAGCGTTTAGAAAATAAGCACCACGCCGTTGTTGTGGTGGCCGAAGGAGCCGGACAGAACCTGATGAGCGCCGAAAAACTGCGCGACAAATCCGGCAATGTCCTGCATAACGATATAGGCGTCTTTTTACGCGACGAGATACGCGATCACTTTGCCGGGCTGGACACCGAGGTAAATGTCAAGTACTTTGATCCCAGCTATGAGATACGCAGCATACCGGCCAGCGGCATAGACTCCATTTTCTGTCTGCACTTGGCGCAGCACGCCGTGCATGCCGCCATGGCCGGCATGACCGACCTGGTGGTGGGCAACTGGCACGGTTACTTTACTTACGTGCCCATCACTCTGGCCACCTCGGCCAGAAGAAAAATAGACCCGCACGGGCAGCTCTGGCAAAGCGTGCTGCTAACCACCAGACAAATGCAGTATCTAAACCCCGGCCAAAAAACCTGAAAGGCGCTACAAATGCTCCTTTTAGACAAAAACGACTTGGTGTGTCTTAGTGCGTCTTAGTGTGTCTTAGTGTGTCTTAGTGTCCAAAACCGTCTTGCCCTCCGCTCTAACAAGGCTGGTTTCATCTTTTTTGAAAGCTTGAATCAGGAGCTGTATACATGCAAAAACCGCAGTTGGATCCCACAGTGATGGCCGACTGGCAGATCGCCGAGGCCGCCGAAAACCATATGCTTGGCATAGACCGGCTGGCCGCCGAATTCGGCCTGCTGCCCGAGGAAGTAATACCCATGGGGCGTCAGCTGGCCAAGATAGACCAGAAGCTGGCCCTGCGGCGGCTTGCCGG
>JAAZIY010000046.1 GCA_012800625.1 Lentisphaerota bacterium | reverse complement strand
TTGATGCGCATCAATGAAATCGGCTCAGATTACCTGATCACGCTCGACAGTAATGAGGAGGGTGACTTCATGCTGGTGCAGGCCGAGCTAAAACACGAGTCATTCAGCGACCAGTTTCCCAAGCTCGAACTGCTGCGTAAACGCATCGCCGCCGCCATGCGCGACGAGGTGCAAGTCACCCCCAAAGTGCAACTGGTAAACCCTGGCACCCTGCCTAAAAACGAAGGCAAGGCCGTGCGTGTCAAAGACCTGCGTAAAAATTAAATGGATGCCACGCAAAAATGCCCCTTTTAGACGAAGACGACTTCGTGTGGCTTCCTGTGTTTTAGTGGTTCAAGGTGAAGAAAAGAAGAAAAGCACGGGGAAGAAGAGCTTCCAGGCCAAAACCTGCATTTGCTTTTGCGCTTCACGAAATCCAGGTTTGACACAAAATTTCACCTTTGGAGCTAGCTGTTTTTTATTCCGGCAATACATTATAGATATTTAGTTCGCTGGAACTAAAGCGTCATTCACTTGTTAATCAAAGGAGTCAAACATGTGTAAAGGCAACGTGATTTTTGCTAAAATAGGCGTGCAGGCGCAATGCGTGGAAGTGTTGGAAGGCGAGGCCACTGAGCTGAGCTTGAACGGCGAAGTTTTGAAACTGCAGGAGGAACGCACCGCCGATTTCAAAAACGAAAAGCATGTGCCCATGCTCGAGAAAACCGAGGATGGTTGGAAGGTCACTGTGGGTAGCACCTTGCATCCCATGCAGGAAGAGCACTATATCCAGTGGATAGAACTGCTCGCCGACGGTATCTCCTACAAGCAGTTCCTGAAGCCGGGCATGGAGCCGGTAGCCTTTTTCCCGGTGAAGGCCGAGAAGGTCAGCGCCAGGGAGTTCTGTAATCTGCACGGCCTGTGGAAGGCCTGAAGCATTCTTTGCCCTAGTCATATTAAGTATAACTGATTTTCAGGCGGGGTCGGCGCGCCCGGCCCCGCCCTTCAAAGAAAGAGTTTCATGTCTACAAAACGCATTATTTTCATTGGTGCTCATCCTGATGACGCCGACATTATGTTTGGCGGCAGCGCCGTCAAGTTGTGCAAGGCGGGTCACATTGTCAAATTTCTTTCAGTCACCAATGGGGACACCGGTCATCAGAGCTTGTCGCGGCTGGAGACTGCCAAGCGTCGCAAGCAGGAGGCGCAGTGTTCTGCGAAGGTCTGCGGCCTGTATGAGTATGAGGTCATGGACATAGACTGCGGTCTGGAGCCTAGCGTGGCGAACCGCGAAAAAGTTCTGCGCATCATCCGCAATTTTGCTCCCGACCTGGTGATTACTCACCGGCTATCCGATTATCATCCAGACCACCGTGCGACGGCGCAGCTGGTTTTGGACACTGCCTATATAGTCACGGTGCCGCATTACTGCGAAGACACGCCCATACCCGAAAAAACCCCGGTGTATGCCCATAGCTATGATCATTTCACTGATCCCCGGCCTTTCAGAGCCGATGCGGCGGTGGAGATCGATTCGGTAGTCGAGGAAAAAATGAATATGTTCCGTTGCCACAGCTCACAGTTCTTCGAGTGGCTGGCCTGGAACCAGGGCTTCAAGGATTTTGATGTAAGCAAGCTGAGCGCCGAGGAGGAACATCAGTTCCTGCTGCGTTGGTTCGAGCGTTTCGAGACCGCCGCCAACCTGGCAAGACCCATATTGCTGGAGACTTACGGAGCCGAGGCCGGAGCAAAAATAAAATATGCCGAGACCTTCGAGTTTTCCGAATACGGCACGCATTGCAGCATGGAAGAATTCAGGCAGCTATTGCAGCCATAGACCAAAGGCTAATTGGACACCAAGACACACTAAAAAAACTTGGTGTGTCTTGGTGTAGCTTTGTGTGTCTTCGTGTCCAAAATCCTGCCTGGTCCGCATTTTGGACGAGGCCGGACTGGTGCTATTTTAGGTTTCTTTAGGCTTCTTTAGGCTTATTTATGATTATTTATGATTGTATTTGACAATTGCTTTTGAGGGTTTACCTTTTTGGTATGGCAGTGCTTCTTGCCTTTCATGCCAGGCGGGTCTATATGGAAAAGCATTCTTGTCTCAATCTGGTCAGTTATAGTAGCTATTTGGAGTATGACTCCGAGTTTGCTGCCATTATCGCGGCTGCGGTGCTGGTGCATGCCGCTTTGGGTTGCGGCTATCAGCAAGGGCTTTACCAGGAGGCTCTGGAGCTGGAGTTCAAAGCGGTTTCCTTGCCTTACGAGCGTGACAAGATGTTCTCGCTGCTCTACCGGGACCAGCCCCTGCGGCCATATTGCCGCGCCGATTTTATCTGCTATGGAGCCATAGTGGTCGAGGTCCTGGCACAGGCCGCCTACAGCGGGCGCGAGGAGAGCCAGGTGCTCAGCCTGCTTCGGGGCTTCGGACTGAGGCAGGCTCTGTTGCTCAACTTTGGCACTGCTCAGCTGCAGTATAAGCAACTTGCACAGCAACAAGCCCTGACACAAAAGAAGCCTTGTAACACGTAATCTGTCTTCGTTTATAACAGTGAGCTTAAAAAAAGCCGGCGTAAAAATTGTTGTTCGCGGTTAAATTGTCCGTGTTTGTCATTGAATCTTCAGTTTTCGACATTATAGTAAGCCTCTTCCCAAAAGCTAGAAAACTTGGTGTGACTTAGTGTCCAATTTTCTGCCGGACTGTTTTTTTTGGATGGGGTTTATTTTAGCGCTTTTCTTTTTATATGCGACTTTATTTTCAGTTCGCCTTCACGCCCTTGTTCACTCCTTCTACCCTGGCGCTGTTTAGCCTGCTTTTGCTCTCGGCTTTTTTTTCCGCTTCGGAGACCGCCCTGCTGTCTTTGAGCCGTGCGCAGGTGAAGCGTTTGTCAAAGGGCAGTGCCGGCGAGCAGGCCGCCTTCGAGCTTTTGCGTCATCCTCAGCGTTTGCTGGCCATAGTCCTGGTCGGCAACATGTTTGTCAATGTGTTGCTCGCCTCGCTTTGTGCCAACTACATCAACCGGCTTTTTTTAGCGGAGGGGCAGGGCTGGTTTTTCCGCTTTTTGCAGCCGGCTCTGGAGCGTCTTGGGCTGCTTTTATCGGACTGCGGCTGGCGGCGTTTTGCCGGCGGCTTCGGCATCTTGTTAAATATCGCCTTGCTGACGCCTATACTTATCGTTTTTGGCGAGCTTACACCCAAGACCCTGGCTTTACAAGGCAAGCAGCAGCTTTCCAGGGTATCGGCATTTCCGCTGCTCTACTTTGGCAAGCTGATTGCGCCGCTGCTCTGGGTGCTTCTGCGTCTCAGTAACCTGTTGCAGAGGCTTTTTGGTTTGCAAAGCAGCGGCAAGACCTGGTCCATGCTCACTCCCGACGAGGTGGCAGCCAGTTTTGCGGCCAGCGAGGCCGGCGGCGTAAGCAGCGGCAATGAGAGAGAGCTGCTCGAGCGCATCATGCGCTTTGGCAGCATCGAGGCCAGCGACATCATGGTGCCCAGAACCGAAATACTGGGCGTTAGCGACAACATGAGCCTGCAGCAGGCCTTCCAAAAGGCACGCTTTAGCCCTTATGAATTCCTGCCGGTTTATCATGAAAGCCTGGATGATATCTGGGCGGTGATCGCCTTTGCCGACTATCCGCTTTGGCTGCATTGCGCTGAAAATCAGCGCCAGCTCAGCGAATACCGCGAGCAATTGCAGAGCGCGGCGCAAAGCCAGGCCGGCCTGCCGGTGTATGCGGTCTCGTTTGTGCCCCCCAGCGTTCGCATCGAGCAGCTGCTTGCCGATATGCGCCGCCAAAGTAAGCGCTTCACCATCGTGGTCGGGGAGTACGGCGGCACACTGGGCATAGTAACCATTAGCGCTATCCTCGAGGAGATCATCGGACGGCACGGCAACAGCGGACAGCGTGACCTGCTCAAAAAACTGCCGGAGAAAAATTGCTATGTGGCCGACGGGCGTGCCCGGCTGCGGCTGATAGGCGCGCAGCTGGACTTGCGATTCGATTCCGAGGCGGACAGCCTGGGCGGCCTGGTGATGGAGCTGCTGGGGCGTGTGCCACACAAAGGCGAGCGCTTGCATTACGGCAAGCTGCAACTGCAGGTTTTGCAGATGGCCGGCAACCGAGTGGGCAAAGTCAGGCTGGAGCTTCCCGACTCGGAGCAGGACAAACAGGAGGAGCAGTCTTCATGTTAGGCCCGCTTCTACAAATACTGCTGGTCTTGCTGGGCATGGCGCTTGTCGCGTTTTTTAGCGCCAGCGAGATGGCTTTCACCTCCGCCAGCCGCATCTACTTGCGCGGGCTGGCCGAGAAAGGCAATGCCGCGGCAGGCCGGATATGCCGGTTTTTCGAACAGAGCGAGCGCTTTTTGGGCACGGTTTTAGTGGGCAGCAACCTGGCCAACGTCAGCCTGGTGACGCTGGCGCAGGTCTTTCTCTTGCAGTTTTTGCTTAGCCGCCCCGCCTTGGCCAGGCTGATTTTGGCGCCTGAAGGCCTGGGGCTGGGCATAGAGCTGCTCACTACTCTCCTGCTTACTCCGCTGCTGCTGCTCTTCTGCGAGATCCTGCCCAAGGCCATAGTGCGCAATCATGCCGATTTTTTCGCCTTGCGCATGGCTGCGCCCATGCAATTCATCAGCAAGGTTTTGCAGCCTCTGACCGGCAGCCTCAGTGCGCTTGCCATACGCCTGACCGCCTTCTTTTTCAGGGGACGGCAGCTGTCGCGTCCGGAGTCTTTGATCACCCGAGAAGACTTGAAAACCATCACCGCCTTGGCGGCAGAGCAGGGTCTGGTGGCCGGAGAAGTGGGCGAGATGCTGCAAATGACCCTGGAGATGCACGAAAGGAGCATAGATAGCATCATGGTGCCCCTGGTGGAAATACGCTCGCTGCCATACAACGCCAGTTTTGCCGAACTTGAACGCCTGACCGCCGAAAGCGGCTTCACCCGCCTGCCGGTCTACGACAAACGCATAGATAACATTATCGGCCTGGTCTCGCTCAGACGAGTGCTGGCGGCGGTGGAAAAACTGGGGCTGTCCGAACCGCAGCTGCAGCAGCTGCCTATCGCAGCCTATATCGAGCGCAACCTGCTTTGCGTGCCGGAAACCATGGCGGTGAGCGAACTGCTTTTTGCACTTCGGGAGCAGGAAAACCCGATGACTATCGTGGTGGACGAGTATGGCGGCGTGATAGGGCTGCTGACCATAGGCGACCTGGCCGAACAAGTGGTGGGAAGCATACGCGACGAGCGCGAAGAAGAAGACAAGCAGTTCAGACGCATAGACCCCAATTGCTTCGAGTGCGACGGCAGACTGGAACTCAGGGAGCTGGAAAAGCACCTGGGCCTGCGCATCGAAAAAGAGGGCTTTGAAACCGCCGCCGGCCTCTTGCTCAAGCTGGCTGGACGCATCCCCAAGGAGGGAGAGCACTTCAGCTTCGCCAACTTCATGGTTACCGTGCTGCAAGTCAAAGGGCGACGAGTCAGCAGACTCCGCTTTCAAAGCCATCGACATAAAGACCGGGGCACAGCAATGTTGCCGAGGAAAAATAAAAACAAGGATAAAGCAGTGCTGGACGCGCAAGACCGGACAATATAAGAAATACGCAGCAAGCCAAGTAAAAACCTAAAAACCTAGTGTCCAATTGACTTTTTGGACGGGTCTATTTAACCAAGAGACTTATAGCAATGCAACGCAAATTCCCTTTAGACAAAGTTAGAAACATAGGTATTATGGCGCATATTGACGCCGGCAAGACTACCTGCACCGAGCGCATACTGTACTATACCGGGCGCACGCATAAACTCGGCGAGACCCATGACGGGCAGGCCACTATGGACTTTATGGTGCAGGAGCAGGAACGCGGCATCACCATTAGCAGCGCGGCCACCACCTGTGTCTGGCGCGAGCACCAGATCAACGTCATCGACACCCCCGGACACGTCGATTTCACCGTCGAGGTGGAACGCAGCCTGCGCATCCTGGACGGCGCCATCGGCCTGTTCTGCGCGGTGGGCGGAGTCGAGCCGCAGTCCGAGACGGTCTGGCGCCAAGCCGGCAAATACAAGGTGCCGCGCATCTGCTTTGTCAACAAGATGGACCGCACCGGGGCGGATTTTTTCCGCGTGCTCGGCGAGATACGCTCGGTTCTGGGCGCCAATGCCGTGCCCATCGCCATTCCCATCGAACAGGGGCCGGACTTCAAGGGCATCATAGACCTGATCAAGTTCTGCCAGGTGCGCTATGTCGAAGACCCCAAGGGGACCTACCCGGTGGAGGAGGATATCAGCCCCGAATATCTAGAATATGCCCAGAAATGGCGCCACAACATGCTTGAAAACGTGGCCGAGCTTGACGAGGAATTGTTCGAAAAATACTGCGCCGGCGAGGAGTTCAGCCAGGAAGAGGTAATTGCTGCGCTACGCGCCGCCACCGTAGGCGAGCACATCTGCCCAGTACTCTGCGGCAGCGCCTTCCGTAACAAGGGCGTGCGCCGCTTGCTGAATGCGGTCATCGACTATCTGCCTTCGCCGGCGGAAACCAGTTGCATCGAAGGCAAAGACCCGCAAGGTGAGCCGCTAACACGTAAGACCAGCGACGAACAGCCTCTGACAGCCCTCTCATTTAAACTGTTCAGTGACAAACA
>JAAZIY010000510.1 GCA_012800625.1 Lentisphaerota bacterium | reverse complement strand
CCGCCGGTGACGATGTAGCGCATGAAAAGAGTATGCCGGGGTGCTGCTTAGGGCTTTCTGAATCGAACCGGGATTCCGGTCTGTCCGGGTAGCAGGGTTCCTTTACAAAGGGTGCATCTCTCTGGAATCATTCTCCCCTCGCTCGTGTACCGATCCGGGATTCGTCGTCCGCATGGAAGGTGATGATGACCGGGAGATTGAAGGATATTCTGGGTTTTTGCGTTAATTTCATTGTGCGGATATGGTTTTCTGATAGAATATGCATCGCCGGAGGCTTGCGGCGAAGCAATCTCTTCCCCGCGGCTCCGGGCACCAGTTGAGTCCGCAGGCACTCCTGTAGCGATACCCCGGTCAGAACTTCCGGTAAATCCTCCTTCGGCGTCCGACACCGATGACATGGATCACCAGGAGGTTATCTATGATCGAAAGAACCGCCCGGTAATCCCCGACCCGGAGTGAATAAAACGGGGGGTTATCCGAACCTTTCAGTTTTTTGAGGTGTGCTTTCGGGTCGGCCTCGGCGGCGAGCGATGCAATTTCTTCACCTATCCGGATTGCTATAGGCCGTGGAATGTTCCCGAGGGTATGGCGGGCCGTCGCGGTGATGACCACCTGATAGGTCATTCCCCCTTCAGCTCCGCCATGACCTCATCCAGGGTGTAGACTCTCCCGGCGCGAAGATCTTCAAGCGACCGCTCGAGATCCCGGATCGCCTCGTCGCTGAGAGGCTCCTCATCGACCGCCATATCAACCAGGCGCCCGATCACCTCGTTATATGACTCCCGGGGGTGGGTTTTCAGGGCGTTGAGCCGGTCCCGGAGGCTGGAGTCGATCCTGACTGTGACGCTTGTCATACAGATGTATACTCATGTCTACACGATGAAGGTTTCCGCGATGGATACACCGTAGACCGGTGGGACTACATTGATAACAATAATTGAGTGCCTCTGAAGGTTCGGCAGTCATGTCAGCGCAGGGTACGGCATCCGAATCCCATACGATGATCGCGACCGGTGCTTCCGGAGGTACTCGAACCAGGAAAGAGCGAAGTTTTCGGTATTTTCAAAGAACGCGTCGATCAGGTCGGCCTCTCTGCGCTCCAGACCTCGTTCGGGACTTCCCTGACCCGGAGGGCATGTCTCCGGCCAAAAGCCAGCCGCTCCTGCCGTTTCTTCTCGCGATCAAACCTCAATTCCATAATGCTCCCCCCTGACCTGCAGGCGCTCCATGAACGATCGCCATCGAGCATCTCCCGAAACAACTAGACCGCATCCTCGATATCCCTGTCGCTCCCGAGATCGAGTTACAGGATCAGGCGCTCCGGAACCAACGATATCGATCGGTGAGGAACTGCAGTTCACGTTCTCGACAACGTGATGTTGATTCATACGTATACTACTTGACAGTCAACAATCGCTTAAGGTGATCGGTAAATGCCGGTGGTCGGGGCGGCTGGCACGCATCGCGTATCGTTCGAGGGCACAGATGGAAGGTTCGGGGAGGATGCCGGTTACTTCTGCCGGAACCGGTGATCACGGTCTGCCGCACCCCCTTCACCCGTAGGAGAGCACCGGCGGGGCGGGCTCGTACCTCCTGACAACGACGTTGTCGGCGTAGAAGTGGTGCGGGTTGCCGGAGTACCACGCGGACGACCCGATCAGGGCGAAGTCGTCAAAGACCGTATCTTCCGGCACCGGTGACCCGTCGGCAAACCGCATGGGCGCGCTCCCCAGGTACTCGCCGTCCAGCCATGCGTGCTCGGTGGCGTTCGGCGTGTCAAGGACGACCCTGACGTGGTACCAGGTATCGGGCTCTGCCCGGGCATCGGCGGAGAAGTTGTGGTGGTCGCCATCATAGTGCTGCACGGAGCCGTTCCTGAGGTGGAGGGCGTACAGGTGGTCGGTCCCGTTCCATGCCTGGATGTAGCCCGAACCGCACCACTTCCCGAACTCGCTGACCCGGAAGTCGCCCTCGATGACCAGCGGGCCCGCCGAGATGTTTGCGAGGCAGACCCGGTTGTTGGCAAGGTCCCTGAGATCGGGCTCGGAGACGTTGATATCCCCGGCATACGCGCCGCCGCGGACGATGCCGGACTGAACGAGCGCGTTCGAACCGCAGAACGACCACCGCGAGAGGTTGCCTCTCTCGTAGTCCTCGAAGAAGAGGAAGACCGCGTCGGGGTCGCCGGCGTCCCGGACCTCCGGGTTGCCATAGAGCATGGTGATCGCCGTCGCGTTTGCCGGGAGGGCGAGCCAGACGCGGGCGTGGGAGCCGGCGGTCACGTTCTCGATCCAGTAGGGGACGGGCGTCCCGTTCGCGTCCGTAAAGCGGATGTCGGCGAAGTCCGGCCGCATCCCGTGGAGGTGGGTGGCGTTGAAGGGGACCGCAAGGCCGTCGATCCCGGAGGGGTTCTCGACCGAGACCGTCTGGCGGTGAGTGAAGACCCCGGCGGTGTCGCCCGACCAGTACCGCGGTGTCACGTCCGCGACCTCCGCAGCCGCCCCGGCCGCGAGGAGCAGTGCGGCAATCCCTCCAAGAACGATCCATGTGGCATGCATGGCGACCCCATATAACCCGCTCCTATATCCGTCTGGCGGCCGCCGCACCCCAACGCTGATGCTTCCAGGGAGAGCACCGATCAGTGCCGTGAACGAGACCGTCGCGATCATCGGGGGAGGGCCCGCCGGGCTCTTCTGCGCCCTGCAGGCAGCGGGAGAGGGACGAAACATCATCGTCTTCGAGAAGAAGCCCGCGCCGGGGAGAAAGCTCCTCATCGCCGGGTCGGGCCAGTGCAACATCACCCATGCGGGCGGAGTCGCCGATTTCCTCTCGCACTACGGCGGCCACGGGGCGTTCCTCCGGCCCGCGCTCATGAACTTCACGAACCGGGATCTGGTCGCCTTCTTTGCCGATCGCGGTCTTCGCATGGAGACCGAACCCGGGGGGAAGGTCTTCCCGGAGACCCGGAGATCTGCCGACGTCCTCGCCGCCCTCCTCGCGGAGTGCGCCGCCCGCGGGGTGGAGGTCCGGTCTAGCGACCCCGTCCTGGCCGTCGAGCGCAAAGACGGCGACTTCATCGTCCGGACGGCTAAGGCGGCCTTCCGGGCCGGGGTCCTCGTCATCGCCACCGGGGGAGCCTCCTACCCCGCCACCGGCTCGACCGGGGACGGCTACGCCTTCGCCCGGGCCCTCAACCAGCCGACGACGGAGGTCGCCCCGGCGCTCACGCCGGTCTACGTCGCGGACTACCCGTTCGCCGACCTTGCCGGGATCTCCTTCCAGAACCTCGCCGTCACCGTCTACCGGGACGGGAAGCGGGCCGCCCGGGGGACCGGTGACCTCCTCTTCACGCACACCGGGCTCTCGGGCCCGGGCATACTCGATCTCTCCCGCTCCATCCTTCCCGGGGACGTCCTCCGGGTCACGTTCCTGCCGGAGACGAACGTGGAGGCGGTGCGAGACCGCCTCGCCGGCGCGGTCGCGGCGGGCGGGGCCCGGCAGGTGAAGACCGTCCTCTGCGATCTCGGCCTTCCCGAGCGGTTCGTCCGGCGGCTGCTCGACCTCGCCGGCGTCCCGGCGGGAGAGACCTGCGCCCGGCTCCCGAAGAAGGCCCGGAACATGCTCGCCGCATCCCTCGCGGAGTTCCCGTTCAGGGTTTCCCGCCTCGGCGGGTTCAACGAAGCGATGGCGACGAGGGGCGGCGTCGCCCTCGATGGGGTCGACAGAAAAACGATGGCGTCAAAGACCGTCGATAACCTCTACTGCATCGGCGAGGTGCTCGATATCGACGGCGATACCGGGGGCTACAACCTCCAGGCCGCATTCTCCACAGCAGCACTCGCCGCACGGCATATCGCCGCCCTTCATGCGCCCCGGTGACCCTGCTGCTCTCTGAAACCCTTTTTTCCCCGCCCTCCCGTCCCGGTCGACGGTGAGGTCTATCCTCACCCTGGTGCGCCCCCGGGTGCTATATCTCGATATCATTCCGAAAAATCTTATATCAGCGATGCTCGTGAGCGCCATCAAAATGGAAGCCCTAATATATCGGCACCAGCATTAAAATATAATGAGACAATAACGTGGTTTGGAGCATTCTTAACGCGATTCTTCTCCTCTCGGTCCTCGTCCCCCAGGGTCACCTGATCTACGACGGCAAAGAGGCCTATCCGGAGTTCAGCACCACCTCGGGGGCTTCGGTAGACGCGATCGCCCTCCTTTCCGCACCTCCCGGGGAACCTTCCCGCGACGCGCTCATCGACCAGGTGGGCCGGACGACGTTCGCCTGCGTCGACGGTTCCCCCCGCCTCTTCCCGGTGGGCCTCAACGCGACCCTTGCCTCCGGGGCAGGCGACTGCACGGATCTTGCGCTCCTTCGTGCGGAAGTCCTTCGCCGGAACGGGATCCCCGCCCGGCCGGTCCACGGCATCATGGTCTGGGATGCGCAGACGTTCCGGACCCGCGCCCTCCACGTGGAGGTCTTCGGGAAGGGCGTCGCCGTCCACGATTGGGTCGAACTCGGCGACGGCGGGACAATGGGCGCCTACGAAGGAGACCCCGGGATCAGGTGCATCAAGACCGGGAACGGGGTCTGCTTCCAGCCGGTCTTCGAGGCCCTGGGGTACCTCTGAACTGCGCCCGGCCCCCGGGTAGGAATGTTCAATACCCGCCGCGTCAAACGAGCCGTATGAGCTTACTCACAGGGCTCCTTGCTCTGATCCTGGTGGTCATCATCGCGGTCGTCCTCTACAAGGTCGTGAAAAGCGTGGCCGGCCTCATCATCAACGCCGTCGTGGGCGTCATCCTGCTCTGGCTCATCAACCTCCTCAACCTGATGCAACTCTTCGGCCGGCCCGACATCCCGATCAACATCATCACCGTCCTGATCTGCGCGATCGGCGGGATCTTCGGCGTCCTCATTACGGTGGTGCTCCACCTCCTCGGGATACCGCTGACGCTCTGAGAACCACACGGCCGGAGCAGCAGCCTCCACGATCGTCCGGGCAAACTCATCGACTGCCGGGCCGAACCGCCCGGCATCGCTCTCCAGCGCCGCTGCCGACGAACCCCATCCCCCCGGCCTCAGGGCTTCTTCTCACGATATCGACGGCGCTCTCCGCCAGCGTCTCATCTCCACCAGCACCGGGAAGGGTTTTCCCGCGGCGTTCGTGGCCCGGGCGGGGTACTCGTTCAAGCAGGGCGGGACCTTTCGCGCCCGGGAGTCGACGCCGGCAAGATCCGTCTGCACCGTATCGCCGCCCGCATCCCGAACCTCGCCGTCATGGCCTTCCCGGTCGCCGCAACCCTCCTCCCCGACCGTTTCTGCGAGCGCCGTCGCCGCCCTCTCCGTATGCCCCTGCCGGGAGTATGCGATGAGGATCGTCGCTCCGGGCTATACACCCCGTAAAGAGACAGCGCGATGCGGAACCATCATATCTTTCGCGGCTCCACTCTCGGGGCATGCAGGAGTACGGCCCCGGCATCGTCGGGGAGGTCCGGTTCGCCCGCCAGGACGGCGGCTACTACGTGGTGTTGTACGACCGGGAAGGAACTTCCGTCGGCAGGACGGGGCTCTGGAGGACCGAGGCGAAGGCGCGTGAAGCGGCCAGGAAACTTGCGGAAAAACTGAGCGGGGAGTAGTCCCTCACGGTGCGTCCGGGTGCGCCTGGATGTAGCGGACGAGACCGGCGATGCACTGGTTCTGCGGTGTCGGGATGCCGTGGCGCTCCCCGAGGCGTGCCACGTAGCCGTTGAGGAGGTCGATCTCGGTCTGGCGGCCGAGCGTGATGTCGTAGTACATGGAGGGGTAGACCGCGGCAAAGT
>JAAZIY010000282.1 GCA_012800625.1 Lentisphaerota bacterium | reverse complement strand
TTTTCCTGCTCTATGTCTTACTCTATAGCATCATGCGTTTTGCCCTGGAATTCGCCCGGGGAGACTACACCGAACGCCTGGCAGGACTAAGCCAGGCGCAAATTACCTGCCTCTGGATCATACCACTGTGCCTGATCGCATGGCTGGCTGTCCACCTGCTTGAGAAAAATAAGCCGCTCCAGCCTCATGACGCCTGACCCGCAAATGGCATTTGACGACTTGTGCATCGGTGCCGATCTGGCCGGGCTGCGACTGGACCAGGCCCTGGTGAAAAACTGGCCGCATAAGTCCAGAGCCGCGTGGCAAAAAACAATCAACGCCGGACTGCTGCTTCTAAACCATGAAACCTGCCGCAGCCCAGCCAAAAAGGTTTTGCCCGGCGACCAAATTCGCGTCTTCTGGCCTGCAGAACAAGACTATAAGCTGCTGCCCGAAAATATCAGCCTTGAAATTATCTTCGAGGACGATGATATCCTGGTGATTAATAAACCAGCCGGTATCGCCGTGCACCCCGGACCCGGCCACGCCGAAGGCACCCTCGTACACGCCCTGCTCTACTATGCGCCGGAAATATTCGCGCACATGAATATGCAAGAGCTGCGACCAGGCATAGTGCACCGGCTGGACAAAGACAGCTCCGGCGTACTTATCATCGCTAAAAACAACCGGACGGAAAATGCCCTCAAAACCGCATTCAAACAAAGGCAGTGCCTAAAGCTCTACCTGGCACTGTGCAGAGGCGGCTTTCGACAAACAAAGGGTGAAATCAACTCGCCAATAGCCCGACATCCGACGCAACGCAAAAAAATGAGCGCCAGGCACCCCGGCGGCAAGGAAGCATACACCAGCTATCAGGTGCTCGAAGACAATGGCAAAGCCGCATTGCTAAAAGTGAACATCCTTACCGGACGCACACACCAAATACGCGTGCACCTGGCCAGCATCGGACACCCGATCGCCGGTGACCGACTCTACGGCGCCGATAAAAAACACGCCTTGTTTCTCCCTCAAAGACAAATGCTGCATGCCTGGAGCCTGAGCCTGACACACCCTGCCACAGGAGAAATCATGCGCTTCCAAGCCGAACCGCCTGACGACTTCATCGAAGCCATGCATAAACTGCAACTGGAATACCCCAGCTTTGAGGGAGACACGCCGCAGCACTCCGCGCTGCCTTGAAACCGCAAGTTCGGCGCGGAGCTATCGCAGCAGGCACAAAAAGCTTTCGCCAAATGAATTGCAATCCGCTTTTGATGGGTTATTTTTAACCCAAGGTAGGCCGGAAAGGCTTGCCGTTTAACCGGAGTAACCCAAAAAACAAAGGAGATAATCATGCCATCAAGCAAACTATACAACAAAGACGGCGACGCCAAGGCCGTTAATATCCAAAAAGGCCTCGAGAAAAAACTCGGCTTCCTGCCGGAGGCCTTCCAAGTCATGGGACGCAATGGCGACTTCCTCGAAGCCATGCTGCAATTGCACGAGGTCGCCGGCAAAGGGCTGGACCCGAAAACCAAGGAGCTTATCGCACTGGCGGTCAGCGCCGTCAATGGCTGCGTCTACTGCTTTGACGCGCACCGGGCCTTCGCAAAACAAGCCGGAGTCAGCGACGAGGAAATCACCGCCGCCCTGGAAGTGGTCGCCCAAATGAGCGCCTTCAATAACTTTAATAAAGCAATTAGCCTCAATTCCGATATCAAATAAAGCGGAAGACGCGAAGGGGGGGAGGACGCGAAGACACACGAAGGCACAACAGATCAGGACAAAACACAGGACCTTACGCAGGAGTGCCGCGCCGCCTCCTGCTTTTTTCATGTTTATGAATGAACAAATCGAGCAAGCCGATTGGCTGGAATACCGATACGGCAGCTGGAAGGGCATGGTGCGTCAGGGCTGGGAAGAAACTCTGCAGAAGCCTGAAAAATTCTGTCAACTAGGAGAGAGCGTCATTGACAAAGCCGACCGCAGTGTGCGGCGCTGGGAAAGCCCGCTGGGCAATGTCTATGTCAAGCGCATTTACAGCCCGCAAGGTCTCTCTGCAAGACTGCTTACCTATGGCAAAAACCTGCTGCGCCCACCGCGCTCACTGCAAGTATGGCGGGTCTGCGAGGCTCTGCTCGAAGCCGGACTGCGCTGCCCAAAACCCCTGCTGGCTGCCTACGACTACCGCCTGCATGCACTGGCCAGCGAAGAACTCATGGTGGCCGCAGAGCTGCCCTACCCGCTGTTCAGCAAAAAACTCAGGGAAAGCGACTTGGCCGCAGAATTCAAGAGCCTGCTGCAGGCGGCAGGCAAAGGCATCAGAATGCTGCACGACAAAGGCTTCATACACGGAGACTGCCTGCCCGGAAACATGTGCATAGACCAGGAAAATAATCTTTATTTCCTCGATAATGACCGTACCGCAAGACTAAGCTTGCTCGGCGCCAGACAAGCACGCCTGCGCAACCTGGTGCAGTTTTCTAGCAGAACCCTGCCATTGCTGCCTGAAAGCAAACTAATGCATGAATTTATCCAGGCTTATTACTTGACCGACCAGCGTCAGAGCGGCGTCGTCAAAAAAGAACAGCAAAAATTCAAGCAAATGCTCGAACTGCGCCTCGAACAACTAGAACTAGAACTGGGACGCAAACTACCTAGACTGAAATAAAACCGCAAAACTTCCTGTGTCTTAGTGTGTCTTAGTGTCCAAATTCCCGCCGGACTGCCTTTAATGCCCAGTCAAGCAAAGCAGGAGAAAACATATGTATACCGCCTCAGATAAACGCTACGAGCAACTAGACTACCGGCGTGCCGGCCATAGCGGACTACGACTGCCGCTTATTTCATTGGGCTTATGGCATAACTTCGGCAGCATTGACGATTTTGAGCTGGCCGAAAAAATGCTGCACTGCGCCTTTGACCTGGGTATCACTCA
>JAAZIY010000281.1 GCA_012800625.1 Lentisphaerota bacterium | reverse complement strand
TAAAACAATATTCACAGAACGAGTTTAAGTTGGAGTCCGCCCAAAAAGCTGGACTGGCAGGATTTTGGACACAAAGCCACACTAAGTACTTGCTGACTGATTCATCCGATTCATCCGATTCGTCCGATTCGTCCGCTTCGTCCGATTCGTCCGATTCTTTTTACTGTAGCAGGCGGCGCAATGCCAGGTAGCTATGGTCCGAGCTTTCCTCTCTTATTTCCAGGAACATGGGGGCCTGCCTGGCTTGGCCTTTGCGCCAGGCCAGAAACAGGGAGGCCAGCGAGATCATGCGACCGAATAGCTCCGTCAGGGGAAAATGGTTACGCAGTTTTCCCTCGCTGGCTTTGCTTACCTGGTGCAGATGATAGCCGTTGATTTCCGCGCCCAGCTCGGCCAGCCAGCTGGAGATGGGCCAGGTCCAGGAGTACTCGCCGTTATTGCGCGCGTGCCCTATGTCGAAATGGAAGCCGACTAGCTCCGGGCGCGCTTGTCCCTGACGCAGCTCCTCGATCCAGAGGCGGCATTCCGGCGGCGTGTAGCCAAAGCGGCGCTGTGCGCAGTTCTCCCCCGGATTCATATGCACGTTTTCCAGTCCTATTTGTCGTCCGGCCTGCAGCAGTGGTTTAAGGCTTTCGCGCATAAAACGCCCGAATTGCTCCCGGCTGCGCTCGAAGTCTTGCAGCTGCACTTTTGGCGGATGTATGGTGACCCGGTCGCAGCCTAATTGCATGGCTAGTTCGACGCCCCGCTTATAGTCCTCTGCGCCGCTGATTTTTCCTTCAAGCCAGGCTGCTGTGGGCATATGCAGCGAGAGCCAGGCGCCGCCTTCCTCTCGCCAGTCTTTGACCAGGTCGGCCAGCCTGTTCCAATCATGGGTACTTGAGTAGCTCAGCTCGAGGGCCGGCATTGCCAGGCCCCGAGTACGCTCGAGTACGCCGAAGGGATCACGATATCCGGAGCAGCCCAGGTGAGCGAGCCAGTGCCGGCGCTCCTGGCTGCTCCAGAGCCGCGGGTCGGCGGGTTGATAGGCGAATTCCTGACGGCTTTTGCCATCGTAGACGACGAAGGCCGGCGGGCCGCCCAGGGCTTTGTCCGGGTCCAATCCCCTGAGCATATCCTGCTTGCCCTTGACACTGTCAAAATGCCGGTGTGCGGAGATGATTTTTGCTACTTTTCCCCTGTCTATCGCATCTTGCAATAATGCGGCGTCTTCTGGCGTCCAGTATTCCGGCGGGCAATGCGTGTATGCATATACTTGCGCGGGCGAGTTTTTCTGCAGTAGTTCCTTGGCACTTTCCGACAGTCTGAGGCTTGAGGTATCCAACAATATGGCGTCTTTGCTTTCGCTTGGGCTAGCCAGGGTCTGCAATACCGCCTCAGTGTCCTGGGGGTTTCTCAGTTCGGCGTTGCCAGGGGTAAAAAGCCAGTCTATGCCGCAGTTATCCAGGTATAGACGCAGGCGTTTGGCGGCATTGATCTGGCCATAGCCGAGCATGTCACCAATGCAGACAATGAGCTGCACAGCCTCGCTTTTGCAGGTCTGCAAAGCCCATTTGAGCACATCTTCCTTTACCGTATTTTCATTGTCCAAGAGATGCAAATCAGCAAACACCGCGGTTTTTCGCATGTTTTTAACCTGTTTTAGTTTTGTGGGTTCCGCTTCAGGTGAAGAGGACACGAAGGTGCACTAAGTTTTTTTACATGGAGCTTAACATAGACGAAGAAAGCTGCATTACAAGCGCTGATTTTTTTGCCTTTAGGCATTTTCGCGCTGTAGGCATTTCTGCTTTAGCGTGAAATAGATTTTACTTTGCCTTATTTAGTTTTAGCAGGCATTATATTAAGCGGACATCGCTTTGGCATATTTTTAGGGTTTGATTTTATGAAGACTTACAAGGTTGGCATTCTGGGTTTTGGTTTCATTGGCAAAGTACACGCTTACGGGCATCAAAACATACCTTTATACTATGAGCAGCAGGATTTCCGCACTTGCATCAGCAAGGTCTGCACTTCGCGGCTGGAGACGGCCGAGTCGGCGGCGGCCCTGCTTGGTAGCGCCCGGCCGGTGTTGGACTATCGTGAAATCACCGAAGACCCGGAAATCGATATTGTCGATATTTGCACGCCTAATCATCTGCATCATGCGGCGCTGCTCTCGGCCATCAAAGAGCAGAAGCATATCTACTGCGACAAGCCTTTGACCGCCACCTGGGAGGAGGCCAAAGAGATAGGAAAGGCACTAAAAGAATATCGCGGCATTGCGCAAATGACCTTGCAGAACCGCTTTTTTCCGGCAGTGATGCGCGCCAAGCAGCTGATCGAGGAGGGGCGCATTGGCAAGCCGCTGGAGTTCCGCGCCTCGTATCTGCATTCTGGCAGCGCTGATCCCAATGCCCCACTGAAATGGAAGCTGTCGGCGGCTACCGGTGGCGGCGTGATAGCTGATTTGGGCAGCCATATCATAGACCTGATGCACTACCTGCTTGGCGATTTCAGCGAGCTATGCGCCGCCAGCGGCATAGCCTATGCGCAAAGACCCTCTGCCGAGCAGCCTGGCACCATGCTCGAAGTGGAGGCCGAAGACAATATGCTGCTCACGCTGCGCCTGGCCAATGGCGCGCTGGGACAGATCAGCGCCTCCAAGATTGCCACAGGCACTGAGGACGAGGTGGCCTTTGAAATACACGGCAGCAAGGGAGCGCTCAGGCTTATGCCCATGCAGTGGCACCGCCTCTACTATTACGACTGCGCCGCCCAGTCTGCGCCGCTGGGGGGATTGCGCGGCTGGACTGCCATAGACTGCGGACAGCGCTACGACAAGCCAGGCGGCTTTCCCACGCCGAAGGCGGCCATAGGCTGGATGCGCGGGCATATGCATTGCCTCTATAATTTCCTCGCCAATGTACATGCCGGCAAACAGAGTGAACCCGGATT
This sequence comes from Lentisphaerota bacterium, assembly GCA_012800625.1. Lineage (GTDB taxonomy): Bacteria > Verrucomicrobiota > Lentisphaeria > Oligosphaerales > Oligosphaeraceae > JAAZIY01. The sequence goes on along the minus strand of JAAZIY010000281.1, from coordinate 1,765 downwards.
GAATCAAGGGGTCTATATACAATACCTGCTCGAAAAAGTCAAACAGTCGGCTAAAAGCAAAAACTGGCTGAGCCTTGAGCCAGGCCCTAAGGTCTAGGGTTTTGGACAGGAAGGCACACGAAGACACACGAAGGGACACTAAGTTTCAAGTAGTCTAACTAGTCATACATAGAACTGCCTGTATTTCTGTCATGCAAAAAATGCGCATATTGAGTGGAGCGAATAATGCAAGAAAAACTTCTAATCGGTTGGGGCGAGGCTGACATCACGCCTGAGAACGCGGCAGTCGAGTTGTCTGGACAATACTATCAGCGTCTGGCCACAGGCATACATTCACGGCTCAAGACCGTGGCCCTGGCTCTGGAAAAAGCCGGGCAGCAGGCGCTTATGCTGTCGCTGGACCTGGTCAATTTCCCGGAGTCCTTCCAGACTGAAATGCGCCGGAAAATCACTGCCGAGATTGCCGGGCTGCGTCCCGAGAGCATATTTTTCAATGCTATCCACACGCATAATGCGCCTTATACCAAGCCCAGCGGGCTTTTTCGTGACTGGCTGCCCTTGGATGAAAAAGCCTTGAAGCCGGCGGAATACATTGCCTTTCTTCAGGAGAAAGTCATGCTGGCGGTGCGGCAGGCCTGGGAGGCTCGCCGGCCCGGTGGCATTGCGCCGGCCTATGCTCAGGCCAGCATAGGTCATTGCCGCCGTGCCGTGTATGCCGACGGCAGTGCCGAGATGTACGGTGATACGCGACGGGATGATTTTGTCGGCTTGGAGGGCGGCGAGGACCCCGGTGTCGAGATGCTCTTTACTTTCGAAGCCGACGGGCGACCCAGCGGCATGATCCTGAATGTCGCCTGTCCGGCTCAAGTCATGGAGGCGAGCTATGAAATTTCCTCGGACTATATGGGGGCGGTCCGGGAAAAGCTGAAGGCCGAGTTTTCCGCGGACTTTCACTGCCTCTGTCAGATCAGCGCCTCGGGCTGCCAGTCTCCCAGGGACCTGCTGCGGAATCATCACTACGGGCGGTTTTTCTGGGGGCCTGAGGGGGTTGAGGAGCTTTCCGGGCGTTTGCTTGGCTGCATCAAAAACGCTTTCGAGCAAAGCTCTGGACGAGTCGATTTCAGCCCGGTTTTTTTACACCATTGCCAGCGTTTACAGTTGCCGGTGAGACGTGCCAGCTGGCAGGACTATTGCCTGGCGCAAAAACAGCTGCAGGCCTTGTTGACAGAGCAGGGCGAACACGAGGCTTTCATCGACTTTTGTCGTCAGACCCGGAATAACGAGGCAGTGCCTGAGCGTTCCGGGCCTTTTGACGACAAGCTGCACCACTTTGTGCAGATACAAAACCGCAAGGCTATCATCAAAAGGTACTTGAGTCAGGATGAGACTCCTTACTTCAGTTTTGATATGCAGAGCCTGCGTCTGGGGCAAAGCGCCATGATCAACTGTCCCTTTGAGCTTTACTTGCACTATGCCCAGATCATCAAGGCGCGCTCAGTGGCCCGACAGAGCTTCGTGGTGCAGCTCTCCGGCGGCTCGGGCAGCTATCTGCCCAGTCCGGAGGCCGAACGCCTGGGGGGCTACGGCGGCATGATTATCAATGGCATAGTTGGTTCCGAGGGCGGTTATATGCTGGCTGACAGCGCCATCGCCGCCATTGCCAGGCTTTTTGAAGACTAGGCCCCGTCCAAAAAGCTGGTCTGGCGTAATTTGAACACTAAGACACACGAAGCTTTTGTGCTTTTAGTTTTAGCTGGGGTCTGAT
>JAAZIY010000280.1 GCA_012800625.1 Lentisphaerota bacterium | reverse complement strand
TTTCAATTTTTTCTTGAGAATCTGTCACAATGGTGCCCTGAAAGGGCAACCTAATGTAGCCCAGGGTAGCGCTCGGCTCCGCAGGAGCCGAGCGCTACCCTGGGTAAAGGCCCCCCTGAATCCGGCGCCCTGTAAGGGCGCCACTTAGACCGCGTCCAAAAAACCTTTGAGCCACTAAGGCACACTAAGGGCTTACGCGGCGTCTGCGCCGCCGCATAAGCCGCTTGCCCTTTGGGTTTGTTGGGAAGTTTTTGGAAGCGGTCTACTTGTAATGTCTAAGGTCTGCGCTGGCTCCCTCCCAAAGGTAGGTGGTTCCGCTCTCAAATACCAAAGGCAGATAAGGGCTGGGTTTGACTCCTTTGGCGTGGCCGTCCATATAAAGCACATTAGCCGTAGAGTACTTGCCGTGTACGCGCCCAACTGTGTTGTAAGTGGAGTCGCTGACTGTGACAGTGTTGAGTGTTCCACGGTAGTAATGAGTGTTCGCAGGGTCGCTGTCCCAGAGCAGGCCGGTGGCGTGGGCGTAGCGCAACTTGTGGATTTGTCTTCCCGGATACAGGCTGAAAGGGTCGGCGTCCTGGCTGCGTCTTACAGCGGCCATGCAGTAATTGACGACATAGTTGCTGAGACAGTATGGTTGGTTGACCGGATTGGCTCCTACCGCGGCAATGTATTTTGTGGAGTTGCTGGCACAGACAAAGGGCCTGAAAAGAGAGTCGGGAATGTTGGCATAGGCTGAGCTGGAAGCATTGGCGGACCAGAAAGAGCTGCCGGCGCTGATGCTCATGTAGTCGGCCAGAAAAAACATCCAGTAACGGTCATAGCCGGCTTTGGCATGGATGGCGAAGGCGGGCATGCACCAGCCGTCATGGTCGTCAGAATAGTTCATGGTTGCAACGCCGATGTTTTTCTGTTTGGCAACGCAACTGATCTGGTTGGCGCGATCACGCGCGCTGTTCAAGGCCGGCAACAGCATGCTGGCAAGGATGGCAATAATGGCGATGACGACGAGCAGCTCGATCAGGGTAAAGCTTGCGCTCTCTGGAGAGCTTTTAACTATTCCGCAAGTTTTTGGCGCTGGCCTGAGCATGAGTTTTTCCTTTAGAGCTGTTTTCATGACTTTACCTCCTGCAGCAATATGGTTGATAAAAAAACAAGCCTGCTAAGCTAGATCACGTACAAGAAGAATGGGGTTTCCCTGGGACAGCCGGCTTTCAGCCTATTGGCTCGAACTTAGACCGCGTCCAAAAAGGCCACAGCAAGGGAGTACTCTTGTGGCACCCCACAAGTGATCTTTGGCGGCTATGCCCCTTTTAGACGAAAACGACTTGGTGTGCCTTAGTCTGGCTTAGTGACTAAAATCTTGCCAGGCAAACTTTTCGGTGGGGGGCTAGGCTAGAGATTCGGTTTTCCGGCCTTCAATGCATTAAACAATTCTAAAACAAGACTAATATAGATGGTCTAGACAAAGCGGTAAATCTCATAAAGAAGAAAAAACATGTCAAAAAGCGGAAGATTAAGCCAGATTCATTTTAAAACAAGCTGGCAGAGCTTGTCAATAGTGGTATATCTTCGGGAATTCATAAGCTGCTTGTCTTCTTACTTTGAGGGCGCAAGCTGCCCAAAAGCAGAGATCGCAGATTTTTTTAATGCTGTTTCTGGCTAAAATAGAAAATACTTATTTGCAGCATCAGGTATGGAGCCGATTTCAGTTTTTTTGGCGCTAGCCTCCAAAAAAGCTGGTCTACAGCAACTTAGGCACTAAGTCACACGAAGGCACAGCAAGTTTTTAGGAGGTGGCTGATATAGAAGAACGGCGGGGCGCTGGAAAGGGTTAAGCTGTGGCGGGAAATGGCGGGATAGAGCTGGCTTTTGTGCAGTTTGATTTTATTTTTGCGCAATTCAGCCTGTAGTAGAGCTGGCTCTAGCTGCCTTGTGCCGCAATTTTGTTCATTGCAGAGTGCCGCGGCCATGCCGGCAGCCTGGCCAGTCATGGCGGCAGTGGGGATGACACGGTATACCTCCCAGGCCTGATTGATGGCGCCAATGCAGCGTCCAGCCATGAAAAGCGCCTCGTGTTGGACAGGGATAAGGCTGCGCAGAGGGGTTTCCCAGACGGGGCCAGGCTTGCGCCAGTCACCAGTGAGGCCTACGGAGTCAGTGAAGCTGAGCTGCTCGTCTTGGTCATCAAGCATATATAGACACTGGGCGGCAGCAGTTTTGCGGTATTGCGGCATGGCAGGCAGATGCAGGGGGTAATGTGTAAAGCTGTCGTTGCCCTGGGAGTAGCTGTCGCGATAGAACTGACGCAGCTGTCTCCAGGCCTGGCGGGTGTAGCTGCTGTAGTCTAGTCCGTCTAAGCCGGAGCCGGGCTGATATTGCTCCGGGGGGAATCTAAAAGTCTGCATGTGTATTTGATCGGTGAAGTGATATAGTTTTTCGGCGTTGGGTGAGCGTTCGAGCAGCCAGAACGAGAGGCTGTTGTCTTCGGTGACGAATTCTCCTCCGGCCAATCTGAGGATAGTGGCGTCGCCGCTGGCGTCGATGAAGCACTTGGCTTGTAGCTTGCCGCGTCCGGAGACATTTTCCACGATAACTGCTTCAATCCGCTGCTGGTTTTGTTGTATATCGCATACTCTGCTGTCCAGCCAGAGTTCGACTCCGGCCTCCAGCAGCATTTCATCCAGTGTAATAGTAAGCGCTGCCGGTGAGAATTCCACTTCGTATCTATCGCGGTTTGCTCTTCGAGGTATTCCATTTCCTCCCCAGGTTTTTGAGAGTCTGAATGGGCTGAACTCCTGGCTTTTCAGGAGCATTTCCTCGGCGATTCCACTGATTACTTGATTTCCATTTCCGTCGCAGAGCGGTAGGTAGACGTGTATGAGGCCGCTGCATGCCAGTCCTCCGATGAGGTTTTGTTTTTCGACCAGGGCCACTTTTTGTCCCCGTCTGGCGGCCTGCACTGCTGCTGCCACACCTGCCACACCTGCGCCGCAGACGATGACATCATAATTCAGTGAAAACTTCATGTTTTTACTCCTTTTATATTTTCAGTTATTTTTGCTTATATTTGTTGAGATGTCGATTTCATCTCCGCAGTGTTTGCAATGCGGCAGCATTGCGGCTCGGATTTTTCCGCAGTTTTGGCATTTTACAAAGATACTGTTGCCGCAGCATGGGCAGACATATGCTTCCTCTTGTTCTCCGGGCTGGCTGAAGACCAGGTGTTTTCTGATGCTGCTGCGGTTCCAGTACATGAATTTTCGCGGTCCGGTTCGTATGGGGAATTCGCATACTGGGCAGAGGAATACCTCGTATGCCTGGCGGAACTGTTTGATAAGGGCGCTGGTTTTGGGGCTGCTAAGCTGTTGCATAAAGTACAGCAGGAGCTTGGCGACAATCAGTATCATGGCGATAGTAAAGACATATTTAGCGTAGCGCGTAGAGAAGTATTCGTGCATAAGTATGGTTGTTTTGGCCAGCATGGCTATAGCCATGCTCAGGAAAATGCGGCTATACTTGTTTTGCCGCTGCCAAATCAGGAAATACAGTGACAGAGCCAGTAGCGGCAGCACCAGGAGAAACTGATATAGTACGATGAGGAAGCGATGGCGTGTTTGAAGCTGGTTCACTTTTGCGGCGAGCGCTTCTTTTTGCGGCGCGATTTGCCGTTCCAGTTCCCGCTTTTCGCGTTTTAAGTCATATATTTGGTCAGCGTATTTTTCCAGCTGCCGGTTGCATTGCTGTATTTTCTCCTGGGTCTCAAGGAATTCCTGGTATGCCTTGATGATTTGCGGATCGCTGCTTTCTTTCAGGCTTTGCAAATGTTCAATATTGATGTTTTTAAGTTCCAGCCCCCGTTTTAGGTCCTCGGAGCTTTTATGCAGGGTGGCCTGGCGCTCACGCAGGGTTTTCATCTGGAATTCGTGATTTGTAATTTCGCTGTTGACAGTGGCTTGCCTGCTTACCTGGGTCTGGTTCAGAAACTTTTTTTCTAGTTTTTTGGTGTCTGGCCCGGGTATGCTTCGAATATCCTGCAGGAAGAAATTAACCGACCAATAGAAGAGGAGCGCGAGAAAAATAGTGAATGCGTTGACTGCGAAGCGGTGTAACCAAAGCCCCTTAATCTGGACTTGCTCTTTCATAATGGCCTCCTGTTGACGTTGAAAAAAAGCCGTGAAACACATTTGTGGTCACTAGATAAAAAGTAATCTTAACCTGTGGAATTGCAAGGCGCTGCGGGTAGTTCATTTTTTCTGGGGCACTAAGTCGCACTAAGTTTGACCGCGGCCAAAAAGGTGGGGCATAGTAGCGCCTCTACGAGGCGCTGCTTTTGAGAGGTGTCTCTACCCCAGGCTAAAGCCTGGGGTTAAGCATAGTTATGCGCCTACGGCGCAAGTAGATGCGCCATTTTATAGTAAACTGTGATAAGAGACCAAATGGCTCATTTCTACGGCAAAATTCATCATGGAATTTTAATTTTGTCAAAGGTTTTGTCCCTGGTTGGTTGGTTAGAGAAACAAAAAACTTTC
>JAAZIY010000045.1 GCA_012800625.1 Lentisphaerota bacterium | reverse complement strand
TGTGGTGCAAATTTCATAAGACAAGCATCATTTTCAGGTCCCAACTGCGAGACGCGACCAAAATTTTAGCAGGAAATTTGCGTTTTTATTCGATTTCATCAAGTTTTTCTGCTTTGACCGGCTCCCTTTTCCCAACAAACCAAAACGGGCGCCGCATAAGCCCTTAGTGTGTCTTAGTGTCTCTTCGTGCCCCTTAGTGTCCTCCTTCTTCGTGTGCCTTTGTGGTTCATGGTCTTTTTGGGCGCGGTCTATTTAGCTGGGAACTTATGTTTTGGCTGGCAAAGGCGCTCTTTAGCAGATACATTATGTATGTGTTCAGCTTATAGACTATTGCGCAGGCAAACTGATGAAGTTATCCAGGTACATCGTATTCTCCATGTCGCTGTCATTACTGCTGCATTTGTTGCTGCTGTATTTGTCTGCCGACATGCTGGTTGACGTCAGTGCTTTGCAGAACAAAGAGCGGCAAAACGCGATCGCCACGGATTTTCCTATAACCATATTGCCCGAGCTGCCTAAGACTCAAACAGAAACACAGCCTGAGGAGAAAAGCCCCGATATGCTTGCTGTGGACAAGGAGGAACTGCGCGGCAGTCTGCAAAAAGAGAGCCGGCAGTTGGCCAATCAGCGTAAAATCGAGGATATCTTCCTTAAAGACGATTTATTGGATATTCCCAAGCCCAGCTTTAAGCTTCAAAGCCGTGAGCCTGAGCCAAGCCCGCTAAAGCCTGGCGGCGCCGAGCTGCCGCGAGCTTTGAGCGCGCCGCGTCCTGAGATCATCGAAATCGATTACGCCAAGCTGGCTCTGCCGCGGCAGACCTTGCCCAGCCGCATCATCACTCCCAAGCTGGAGCGCGAGGGCAGCGAGCTGCCGCTGCTGCCCAGCCTGGCGCAGCACGGGCCGCTGCAGATGCCCGAAGGGGCTTCTTTCGCTCTTAGCCTGCAGCCCGGCCAAAGACCCAAGTTCGCCCTGCCAGAAATTGATGTCGAGGAGCTTAAACAGGCTGAAAGAAAAACGAAGCAACCAACCCCAACCACGCCGACAAAACCGGACTTGGCGCCAATGCTGACGCCAACACGAATAGAGTCGGACATGGCGCAACTGCCCTTTGACGGCTTTGTCGATATCGAGGTGCGTATCGTCAAAGACCGCGTGGGCAATGCCGGTTGCTTCCAGGTTGACATCTTGCCCAATGCCAACAGCGAAGCTCTCGCCGACATCGCCAAGGACACGCTTTTTCTGATCGACCACTCGACCAGCATCTCGCCGGCCAAGCTCAACCGTTTCAAGGCGGCCACTCGCGAATCGCTGGCCAGGCTTAACCCCAGGGACCGCTTCAACGTGGTGGCCTTCACCACAGTGAGCAAATCACTGTTTCAGAACTATCAACCGGTGAATCCGGCCAACTTGGAGGAGGCCGACAAGTATATCGCCTCGCTGTGGCGCGGCGGCATGACCGACGTGTTTGGCAGCATCGCGCCTTTCGTGCGCGACAGCAACGGCAATGCCAATCGACCCCTGAATATCTTCGTCTTAACCGACGGACAGTCCACTGTCAATATCTATGAGCCGCCAGTCTTTTTGCGCCAGATAAATGCCGTGAATCCCGGCAATGTCTCTATTTTCCCATTTAGTGCTGGTCGCCAGGCTAACCGTCAGCTGCTTGATTTCCTCGGCTACTTGAACCGCGGCAGCCAATGCCATGTGGACCAGCTCGAGGACTTGCAGGACCGGCTGGTGAACTATATCAGCAACCACAGCAGCTTGATTATTATGGATCTGGCTTACAGCGCCGAAGGGCCGGTGAGCCGCGATATCTACCCGCGCTCGCTGCCGCATCTTTATCGCAAAGAGTCTTTGCGCCTGTATGGACGCTTCGCTAATATCGAGGAGGAGCTGGTGCTGACCCTGAGCGGCAAGGATGCCGAGCTGAAAAGACGCAGCCTGATCTTTCGCAAAAAGTACCGCGATTGCATGGTAGGCGGCGCCGAACTGCAGCGCGAATGGGCCGGGCAAAAAATATTGCATCTCCTGGCACAGCGCAACTATAGCGTCAATCAGGAGCAAACCCAGCGACTTAACCAAGAAATCAACGCCCTGGCCAAAAAGTACGCGGTGTATACCCCATACTAGGATATTAGCCGATTTGCCACTCGCAGACGCAGCTGCTTATAACCGAAGAGCAGCGAGGCTGGCTCCACCCATTTTTGCATAAGGAAAAGGAATGCAGCAGAGAATCAAGTTCCTCGTCATGGACCTCGAAGGCGTGCTGGTGCCCGAAGTTTGGATAGCCTTTGCCGAGAAAACTGGCATTGCCGAACTGCGGCTGACCACCAGGGACATTGCCGATTATGATCAGCTTATGCAGCACAGGCTGCGCGTGTTAAAAGAAAACTCGTTGAAATTAGCCGATATCCAACAAGTGATTGCGGAGATGGAACCGCTGCCCGGCGCCAGGCAATATCTGCAGTGGCTAAGAGAAAAATGCCAGTTTGTCATACTTTCAGACACCTTCTACGAATTCGCCGCGCCCCTGATGCGCAAGCTGGACTACCCTACCCTGCTGTGTAATTCACTGCTCTGCGATGAGCAAGACAACATAGTGGGCTACAAGATGAGGCTGCTAGACGGCAAAAGACATGCCGTGCTCGCACTGAAACAGCTTAACTACGAGGTCATGGCCATGGGAGACTCATTCAACGACATAGCCATGCTGCAGGAAGCCGAGCTGGGTATACTGTTCAGGCCCTCCGACCTAGTGGTGAAAACGTATCCTCAATTCCAAGTGTGCAGCGAATACCAGCAGGTAATGAAGATTATCGAAAAACAGCTCTAAATGTTGCTGAACCACGAAGGTACACGAAGGGGGAGGACACGAAGACACACGAAGACACACGAAGACACATTGAACAATATTTGACTTTTGCATGAGTATCATTTATATTATACTTTAGCAAAAGTAAAATATAAAAAGTGTTTTGTCATGATGGAAAAGCTGAAACTCTACATTCACCAGCTCTTTGGAGCGGAATTGACTCTTGCTCCATTCGACGGCGGCGGATTACCGTACTTGTTGCAGGGCAGCTACGATTTCCAGCTTGCTACCCTGAACAATCTGCAATTCATCTTGATGTTCGACCGGGGTAAAACCGCCCTTACTCCTGCCTCTATCGCCAAGCATAGCGAACTTGTTGCCGGATATGCGAAACTTCCGGCTGTTTACACGGCGACAAGTTTGATTAGCTATAACCGCGGGCGTTTGTTAAAACGGCATGTTCCGTTTATCGTTCCTGATCGACAGTTGTATCTACCTTTTCTCCACGCAGCATTCACCGAAATATCCTCCGCTGCTCCAAAAGAGTTCTCCGGACTTGGAAATACGGCACAACTTCTCATTCTCGGGCAATTAAATCGGAAATTCCCGGAACCCTTATCCATCGCAATGGCCCAGGAGTTTTCCGGCTATTCCAGAATCAGCGTGATCAGGGCGTTTGATGAACTCGAATTTTTCCATCTTGCCCAACGAAGCGGGGCATCCCGGCGTTTGAGCTTTCTTCCATCCGGCAAAAAATTATGGCAAAATGCCTTACCACTTTTGAAGAATCCCTGCCGCCGTGTCGTCGGTCTGGAAAAACTTCCAGAGGCGTTGTCGCCTTGCGTCGCTGGGGTTAACGCACTGGCACGGCGAACGTTGCTTGCAGAATCGAAGCGGCGCGAATACGCCGTGCATGCGAGTGAATTCAACCGCTTGGGTTACATTCCCGTCGTTCCCAAGAGATTCGCTCCGATTCTGTTACAGCTTTGGCTATACTCTCCTAAGCTCATAACATCTGATGGAGTAGATTCTTTTTCACTTTACTTAACCCTGAAAGACGAGTTGGACGAGCGAATTCAAATCGCTCTTGACGAACTCATGAACGCAGTCTTATGGTAAGAGGTCTTGAATTGTTCCGCAGGCGCTTTGCCGATTATACCGACAATTATGTCCTGATTGGTGGCGCGGCTTGCGATGTATTGCTCGAACATGCGGCGTTGCCGTTTCGCGCCACCCGCGATTTGGACATAGTGCTTTGCCTAGAAGTATTGACTCCCGAGTTCGGTCGCGCCTTCTGGCAGTTCGTCAAAGACGGAGCATACGAGATTCAGGAAAAATCGAAAGGAGAGCGCAAACTTTACCGTTTTCGTAAACCGGCACACCCGGAATTTCCGGAGATGCTCGAACTTTTTTCCCGGCGACCGGACACTTTCGCAGCTCATGCGGAGAGCCAGTTGACCCCGATCCCGATGGACGACGAAATTTCGAGTCTTTCTGCCATCTTGCTTGACGATGACTACTACCACTTAATCCAAACGCACAAACGTCGGGTCGATGGACTGTCGTTGCTGTCGGCGGAATCATTGATAGTTCTTAAAGCCAAGGCATACCTTGATCTTTCCGTCCGCAAAGCCGCCGGGGAAGCGGTGGATGCGAAGAATATCCGCAAGCATAAAAATGACGTTTGCCGCCTTTTTGCCGCATTGACTCCGCAGAGCCGGATCGCGTTGCCGCCAAGCATCCATACGGAAGTCTTAATGTTCATCGACCGCTTGGGCAATGAGTCAGTAGACTTCCAAGCGCTCGGCTTGCCGTTCACTATGCCGGAAGTAATAAGCGGTCTGCGTCAAACTTTTGTCCTATAATGTAATGCAAGCGTCCGTTCTGCCCATCTGTTTCTGCTGCTACTCTGCGCTACAATAAAAAAACGGAAAAAACGCTGAAATTGCATGAAAACGCAATTTTTGGCGCAATGCTCCTTTTAGACGAAGACTTCTTTGTGTGTCTTAGTGTAGCTTTGTGTGTCTTCGTGTCCAAATTCCTGTCCGGGCAACTTTTTGGATGGGGTCTTTTTTGTATCCTCACTTTTCTGCTCTTTTCTACAACAGCTAGCCTTGCTGTAGTATTTTACTCAATTTCCGTTTGAACTTATGTTAGAAACCTGGCAATTTCGCGTTGGAGTCTACTCCAAGTACGCCTGTAAACCCGAGGATCCCTGTCTGCTCTATAATTCAGAGGGCGAGCTGCTGTTGAATCCACAAAGCGGGGAGCTGCTGCACGCCTGCGGCTATCAGGGTCTGCTCAGCAGCCGGCCTCAGGACAGCGCTTTTCTCGGCACCTGGGGAGGGCGTCCGCTGTATGCGGTCAGCTCGCAGGAGTTAGAGCCTTCGGCTTCCGGCAGGCTAGTTTCTTTGCGTGAGGTTCTTGCTTTTCACGAGCCAGAGCAGGGTTGCCTTGCCTGCATGGGCAAGCAGCTCTTGCACTGGCGGCAGCAGACCCGGTACTGCAGCGCCTGTGCCAGCCCTTTGCAAGAGAAACAAGGTGAACGCGCCCGCATATGTCCGGCTTGCCAAGAGCTATACTACCCGCGTATCAATCCTGCGGTGATTGTTTCCGTGGCCAAGGGCAACCGGATACTATTGGCGCACAACCGCAATTTTCCGGGCAATACCTTCAGCCTGGTAGCCGGCTATGTCGAGGTAGGCGAGAGCCTTGAACAGGCCGTAGCCCGCGAAGTGCTCGAGGAGGTGGGTCTGCACATCAAAAACATACGCTACTGGGGCAGTCAACCCTGGCCATTCCCCAGTTCGTTGATGCTGGGATTCCAGGCAGACTACGAAAGCGGCCAGCTGAATCCTGACGGCGAGGAGATAGACCAGGCAGGCTGGTTCACACTAGATGAACTGCCCAATCTGCCTAGGCCAGGCAGCATAGCGCGAAAAATCATTGACAGCCTGCTGGCCGAAAAAAAGCAGTGATTTAGTGTGTCTTAGTGTCCAAAAACCAATTTCTGAGGCGCAAAGCCAAAACCATGCCTGCATGCAGCGATCAAGCTCAGTGTGAAAAAAACCTGGGGCGCTCGATGTTGACCATCAGCAGCCTGACCTTCTGCAGCCGCATTTTTGGTCTTTTGCGCGATATCGCCATGAGTTGGTACTGGGGTGCCAGCGATGTGGCTCAGGCCGCCTTTCAAGTCGCCTTCGCATTTCCTAACAGCCTGCGCAGCCTCTTTGGTGAAGGCGCATTCAATCAGGCTTTTGTGCCGATTATCGCCGACAGCCTGGAGACCCGCGGCAAGGAGGAGACCTGGCTGCTGGCTGAACGCGCCATTTCGCTGCAGCTTACCCTGCTGCTATTTTGCGTTGTCGGCGTTTCCGCCGGCAGCCTGCTAGGGCTGGCGTTTTTGCCAGCTGACACGGCGCTGCGCGTGCGTCTGACCCTGACCATATTGCCGCTGCTCATGCCCTACGCCTTGTTTATCTGTCTAAGCGGCGCATTTGCGGCAATACTCAACTGCCTGCGGCGATTTTTTCTGCCGGCCCTCAATCCGATTGTTTTCAACCTGGTTCAGATTCTCTCCATACTGCTGCTGTCGCGTCTTTGGCTCAACAGCGAGTTTATGGCGCTGTTGTTTTTTTGTCTCAGCGCGATTTTGGCCGGTCTTTTACAGCTGCTTATCCTGCTACTGGCCGCTCGGCGACAAGGCTTTGTCTACCGCTTCAATCCTAGCTGGAACTGTCCTCAGGTGAAGCTGCTTTGCCGCAATGTGCTGCCTGGCATCGTCGGAGCCGGCGTGATGCAGATCAACGCCCTGGTTGACCGCATCCTGGGGTTGTATCTTGGTTCGGCTGCCGTAGGCGCTTTGAATTTCAGCCAGCACCTGGTCTATCTGCCGGTGGGTATCTTCGGCGTCGCCATGAGCGTGGTCTGCCTGCCCAGCATGTCCAGAGCCTGGGCCAGACAGGACGAGGCGGAGATGAGCAGCAGCCTGGACTACGCCATGCGCATGGTCTTGTTTTTGGCGCTGCCCTGTGCCTTCCTGCTGCGTGCGTTGAGCCTTGAGACCGTCAGCCTGCTTTTTCAGCGCGGCGCCTTCACCGCAGAAGCGGCACGACAATGCGCCTGGACCTTAAATTTTTACCTGCTGGGTCTGCCTGCATTTTGTCTTGCCAAGGTTGCCAGCAATCCTTTTCACGCCCGCAAGGACACCAAAACACCGGTGCAGATCGCCCTGCTCTGCATGTGTCTTAACCTGGTCTTGAACCTGCTGCTGATGCGTTTTTTAAGCCAAGGCGGCTTGGCACTCTCCACTAGTGTCTGCTCCTGGCTGAATGTGATACTGCTTTTGAAACTTAATCAAAAGCGGCAGAAAAGCTGGCAGGCCAGGCACATACTGATAGCCTTGCTGAGCTTGACTGTGCTGGCCGCGGCTGCCGGTGCTGTGACCTGGAGCATGCGAGGTTTTTTGCTGACGCGAACAATCCTGGGAATCAGGCCAGAGCTAGCCTTGCATGGTATGCTGCTCTTGCTCATATCCGGGACTGCCGGCGCGCTGTGCTACCTGGCCTTGAATATGCTCGCCAGAAGACCCGAACTCAAAGAACTCATGCAGGCAGTAGGACTGAAGTGAACACGAAGTATTTCATGAAAATTCCCCTGAGGAAATTGCGACCATGACCAGAGAAGAATTCGCCGCCTTGGCGGCC
>JAAZIY010000279.1 GCA_012800625.1 Lentisphaerota bacterium | reverse complement strand
TGTGCCTTTTTGTGCCTTTTGTGGTTAATGGGCTTTTGGGACGGTGTCTAAATATCTATAATTATCAGGGAAATTTCTGCGTAAAGCTGGTAGATTATAAGACCGTCCCAAAAAAGTAAGGGGACAAGATTTTTGGCATTATGCGCCTCATTTGCGTGAAGCTGGCAGCGAGTGGATTCATTTCGCTGCCATGACGCAATCCGCCGCAGCCAAGGCAGGACTGCTACAAGGAGAAATTCATGACTACATTTTATCCCTATAACGCGCTAAGTGAACTGCTGAATCTAAAGCCGCCTTTGCTGATGCTCGACTGCCTTTTGGTCGACCGCGGCAATTGCAGGGCCAGCGGCAGCAAGCTGCTCTCTATCAACGAGCCTTTTTTCGCCGGGCACTTCCCTGCTCATCCGGTTATGCCTGGCGTGCTGCAAGTCGCCGCCATGACGCAGGCGGCCAGCGCCATACTTAAAATCTGCCGTCCGGCCAACGGCAGCCCGGAGCTGCTTGCTCTGCGCCGGGTCAAGTTCCGCAAGCCGGTGCAGCCGGGCATGAATCTGCAGCTTGAAGCCGCCCTGAGTGGAGAAAATGACGATGGTGTCTTTGATTTCGAGGTCAAATGCTACGTCGATGAACAGCTGGCCTCCAGCGGCACACTCAGCCTGGCTTACAAGCAAGAAGACTGGTTTGCACTAGCACAGGAGAGTTACAACAAACAGAGCCTGAGCGATATCTACGGGGATGCGCAGCCGGCCGACTGCCAGGAGATCATGCGCCATCTGCCACATCGCCCGCCGTTCCTGCTGCTTGACACCTGTTTCAACCTGGGTCAGGGAGACTGCGCGCTGGGCTACAAAAACATCAGCGGCAACGACCCCCTTTGCCAGGCTACCCAGCCAGCCTGCTTTCCAGGCTATTTGCAGATTGAGGCCTGCGCCCAACTGGGCAGCGCGCATATACTCAGCCAACCCGAGCAGCAGGGCAAACTCGGCCTCTTTATGTCAATAGACCACGCCATATTCCATGCGCCGGTACTGCCTGGACAACAGATGCATATGCAGGTGGTCAGCAGCTTCGGCGGCAGATTCGGCGTCGGTGCCGGCCAGGCCAAAGTCAACGGCAAAGTGGTGGCCGAGGCCGACATCAAATTCGCCATACTAGCCATCGAGAACAGCTAAGTGCCTTAGTGTCCAAAGCCTAGAGTCAGGACTTGTTGGAGACGCGCAGCATCCTGCCTCGACGCTCCAGGGGCAATGTCTTGTCGGGACTGTAAGCCAGAGCACCGTTGACATAGACGCGCCTCACTCCAGTGCAGGCTACGTTTGACTTGCCGTAGTCGGCTGCGCTCAGATAGTTATCAGGCTCGAATATCACCAAGTCGGCAAAATAGCCCGGCACCAGACGCCCGCGACCGCAAAGGCGAAACTGCCGGGCTGAAAGAGCGGACATGCGCTGTATCACCGATTCGATGCTGGCCTGCTGCCTGGCAAGCTGGAAAAACCTGGGAAAGCTGCCAAAGGCGCGCGGATGCGTGCGCCCGTCAGTGAAGGCGAATATGCTGCCGTCGCTGCCAGCCAGCACCCAGGGCTGTGCCAGAAAACCCTTGAGGTTCTCCTCGGACATACTGCCGAAAGCCGCACTGGGCGAAGCCTCCGAAAGCAGCTTTACGCAGGCCTGGGCGGCGCTCATGCCTAGCTGCTCGGCGATCTGCAGCATATTCTTGCCATAAAGCTTAGCGTGTTCCGGAGCTGAGGAAATCACCAGGATGATCTTGTCCCAGTTGTCGCGCTCGCCATTGCCGGTCTCAAGCAATTTGGCCAGTTTTTCGCGTTCTTGCGCTGATTCCTGCAAGAGCTTAGTCAGGCTGCCGCTGTCAATTTTATTATATGGCGGCGGCACCACCATGCGCAGCGAGGTGCTCGAATATGTGTAAGGATAACGGTCGGCAAAAATCTGCATGCCTTCTGCGCGTGCCTTTTCCACCATGCCCAGAGCCGCGTCCAGCTTATTCCAGTTGCGCTGCTGCGAAGTCTTGAAATGGCTCACTTGCAGTATGCCGTCTCCGCTCTTGGCTATCTCGATGGCCTCGGCCAGCGATTCGAGCAGCGTGTCGCCCTCGTTGCGCATATGCGTACAATATGGTTTGCCGCTGCCGCGCAGGACCGTGGCCAGCTCTTTTAGCTCCGCGCTGTCGGCAAAGCGTCCAGGAATATACCAAAGTCCGCTGGAAAATCCTGCTGCGCCCTGCTGCAAAGCCTCCTGCAAGAGGCTCTTCATGGCAGCCAGCTCGGACTGGCTGGCCTGCCGGTCTTCATATCCCATCACTCGAACCCGCAGAGAATTATGTCCGCAGAGCGCTGCTATGTTCAGTGCCGGCCTAGCGGCCTCGACGCGGCGGCAATAACCTTCAAAGCTGCCGTCACAGCCCTCCAGGGCTGCATCGCCCAGAGCATTTTTCTCCTTCGAATAAACAAATTCCGAGGAGCCGCAGTTGCCCACTATCTCAGTGGTCACCCCCTGTGATATTTTGCTGTCGCCGCTGGGCACTTTCAGCACCGGCACATCGGAATGGCTATGCACATCGATGAAGCCGGGGCTTAATATGGCCCCCTCGGCGGAATAGGTCTCTTTTATGCCTTGCCGCGGCAGGCTGCCTGGCGCGCCTAGGGCCAGTATCTTGTCATCCTTCACTGCTAGCTCGCCCAAGAAGGGCGGCGCCGCGCTACCGTCATAAATCAAAGCATCGCAAATCAGCAAGTCTGCAAAATTAGACATCTTCTCGCCTTTCAATTAGTGGTGGCCAGCAAATCAATATGCTTGCCAATAACAAACAAATCCGGCGGCGGCCCCAGCGGCGCTAATGCGCATCGGCATGCTCCCAGATGAATTCGCACTGCGGGGTCTTCGTGGCGGTGCTCTCGCCGCTGTCCTCGGTCCAAGTGGTATAGAATGCCGCTTTTGCCGGGCTGTTGCGTCGGCGCTCGACATGTCCGTCGGCATAAAGTATATTCACGTGTTTGAACTCGTGCGGCACGATCATCTCGCCACTGTATGGAATACAGGCGAAGTCCATTAATACCGCCTTGCCGCTGTTGCGCATATGGCTGATTTGGGGCTGAAAGCCGGCGTCGGTCTCACGATAGATATAAGCGCTGCGCACTACGCCGGGAACGCTCCAGGCCTGCCGCAGGTCAGCCGGCTTGAAGCCGGCGCTGCCGGGACAGCCGAAGGAGGCCGCCGGTATCTGATACTGCTCCACCAGCTTGCCTAAAGCAAATGCCATGCCCAAAGGCCCGCCCATAGGCATGCGGATCACAGGTATGCTCTCGGACAGGTATTTGTTGCCAATGTCCGGAATATGGTCCTCGTTGTCGGCGCAATAAAGCTCGAGGCCCAGCCCGATCTGGCTCTGATTGCCGGCGCATACCGCCAGGGCGGCCTGATTACGGGCACGTTGCAAAGCCGGCAGCAGCAAAGAGCCTAGCACCGCAATGATGCCCATCGACACCAGCAGCTCGAGCAAGGTGAAACGCAAAGGAGCCCGGTCCACCCGACGCAGCTGGAGCAAATGCGCCGAAACAAAAATCCCGACCAAAGACAAAAAAAGCCAAAACCAGGGATTTTTCAGGCAATAGGCCGAGAGCAGCAGCCCGGCCCAGAGAAAAGCCAGTGCCCGCCAGACTATCTTGGCCGGCACACCGCAGCCGGAACGGTGGTTCTCTATGTACGAGTTAAGATAGGGATTCGCGGTCAGCCAGCCATAAAAACGCGGCGAGCTGCGAGAAAAACAGAAGGCGGAGAGTAAAACAAAGGGGGTGGTTGGCAGAAGAGGCAGAAAAATACCCACCACACCGGCAAAAAGCGAAAGCCAGCCCAATGAAAAATAAAGTCTTTTCTTCAACATAAGCACATAATTTCCATGATGAGGTAATCTGAATAAGTTAATTCATGTAAGCGAAAATTCTAGTATGTGGCTTTATGCTTGGCTGCCCCTTGTGGCAATAAGCCTGGGCCAGCTTGGACCGCGTCCAAAAAGGTCATAACGCCGAAAGGCCGTTAGTGGCGCCCCTACAGGGCGCCGGATTCGGGGGGGCCTTTACCCAGGGTAAGCGAGGCTCCTACGGAGCCTCGCTTACCCTGGGCTTTATTAGGTTGCCCCTTCGGGGCACCA
>JAAZIY010000044.1 GCA_012800625.1 Lentisphaerota bacterium | reverse complement strand
GTGAAGGTGGGTACACAGCTGCTGCGCGGTAATAAGAAGGCCGGAGCTGCGGAGCGTATCGCCGAGCTGGTAAAGGCGCTGTATGGGCTGAGACAGAGAGGGCTGGAAGTCATCCTGGTAAGCTCCGGCGCAGTGGGCTTCGGCATGTCGGCGCTGGGCATGCAGCAGCGTCCGCGCAAGATCGCCTGCCTGCAGGCGCTGGCGGCACTGGGGCAGTCGCATCTGATGAGCTGCTATGGCAGTGTCTGCGAAGCCTATGGCTTTCATTGCGCGCAATTGCTGCTCACCGCTGCCGATTTGCATGAACGCAAACGCAACGGACATGTGACGCAATGCATTAATGCGCTGCTCGAGCAAAATGTGCTGCCCATCATCAATGAGAATGACTCGGTCTGCGTGGATGAGATCAAGGTGGGTGACAATGACACCCTGGCGGCATACGTGGCCTCCATGCTGAGGGCCGACCTGACGATTATTCTGACCACGGTGGACGGCATGCTGCTCTGTGAGAGGGACAAGGCCGAGCTAGGCCCGCGCCTAAGTGTGGTGCACGAGCTTAATGATGAAATCATGTGCATGGCGCAGGGGACGGACGGCAACCCCTACTCGGTGGGCGGCATGATCACTAAGCTGCGGGCGGCGCAGATTGTTAATCACAGCGGCGAGGCGCTGCTCATCGCTAACGGCAAGGACTTTGATATCCTGCCGCGCATTATGGCCGGCGAAGACCTGGGCAGCTTGTTTCTGCCGGCGCGGAAAAACCGCCTGCACGCCAGACAACGATTCCTGGCCTTTTTTTCGGAGCCTTCGGGCAGCTTGATTATTGACGCCGGCGCCGAAAAGGCAATCTTGAAGAATAATCGCAGCCTGCTGCCCGGCGGCGTGCTGGGCAGTATCGGCGTCTTCCAGCGGGGAGATACGGTGCGTATCGTGAATAGTGAGCGCAAAGAGCTGGCCAGGGGAATCGTGAATTTTGACTTCGACGAGGTGGCCAAAATCTGTGGACAGCAAAGCGGAGAGCTGAGCCGCCTGCTGGAACGGGAAGTGGAACACCAGGAAATCGTGCACCGGGACTACCTGGTGCTGACTTGAGGAGAGGCGAAAGCGCACAAGGATACACAGGGGCAGGCTAAGGCTATGTATAGGGTTTGGGTCGTGGAGCAATTTTGGGGGTGGACTGGCCGGATTCTGGCCGGGCTTGCGCTGCTGTTCTGTCTGCCGCTTTTGCTTTTGCTCGCTTTGCTGGTAAAGCTCTCGGGACCAGGGCCGGTGCTGCATGTCTCCTTGCGCCTGGGACAGGGGGGGCGGAGTTTTCGCCTGTATAAGTTTCGCAGCATGCGCCCGGGAGCCGAGGATGAGCTGGCCGCACTGATCGCCGCGCACCCGGAGAGGCAGCAGGCCTGGGAGGAGCGCGGCAAGCTAAGTGCAGACCCGCGGGTCACCGCCTTTGGACGCTTTCTGCGACGTAGTAGCCTGGATGAAGTGCCGCAGCTTTTCAATATTCTGAAGGGCGACATGCATTGGGTGGGACCCAGGCCTATCCTGGCAGAGGAGCTTTGCCGCTATGGCGAGCAGGTCGCGCTCTTGCATAGTGTAAAACCGGGCCTGACCGGTCTGTGGCAGGTCTC
>JAAZIY010000278.1 GCA_012800625.1 Lentisphaerota bacterium | reverse complement strand
GCCTACTGCTGCCCAGGTACTCAGTCCGCCGCAAGTGGCTCCCTCCCGGGCAAAATTGCCCCGCCAATACTCTCCGGGCTTTGCCGCGGTTTTGCCGATTTCAGCGTAGGGGACTGCCAGCTCAACACTGAACTGTTGTTGTTCAAGCACTGCGGCCACTTTGATGGACTCGGAGTTCCAGGCAAGGGGGTTGCCACCGCCAATAGTATGCTGCAACCCTTGCCAGGCGCCCTTGGCGTTGACCAAAATCTGAAAATAGCGCTCGCCGCCGGGATGCAGAAAAAACTCAATACAGTCGTCTTGCCAAATGTTTTGGCCAGTTTGCATCTCGGCCTTGGGCTGCATATCCTCGGGAAATGGCACCTTAAAGGCCGCATAAATGAAGGCCTCGTCGTAGAATAAGGTGGCGGTGGCGGCGCTGCGCTTGAACTTGCTGTCAGCCTCAACCCAGAGTCCGTTGATATCCTGGCTCATATTCCCCAAAACCATGAATGGGGCACTCCATTCTACGGAATCATAAAAGCCCTCGTTGAGTTTACCGTCAATAATCACCTGGCCGCTGATGCGCTGTGCCCTGAGATTGGCATCGCTTCTTGAGATGCCTGTCTCTTTTTTTTCCTCAGCCTGCAACTGGATCATGCTGAAAAGTAATAGCAATATACAGAGTTGTCTCATTAAAATAGTTCCTCCAACAACCGCTTAGGGTTCTGTCTGAAATTCTAGCTTCGTCAAGCTTGGAAGCCTGCCAGGGTGTTTTTATTTGTAGTTCCATTTTGCGTTAGGCATACGCTGGTAGAATGCCTGGCTGGCTGCCGTGGAGAGGGTGCCCACTCCGCTTTGCACTGTTTCCACGTGCCCGTCGCACCAAAGCACGTTTACCGCACCCCCATGCACCGGCCAAGCAAGCCCGGGATCCCATTGCCCACCACTAGTGACATAGGCGTGATTCACCCGATAAGTGCTGCCGGTGCCGTCGTTATTCCAACGGTTGGCGCAATCCGTGAGGTTGACAATGCCGGAAGGCATCTTCATCTTGGTGATTTTGGCCAAGCCGCGTTGTGTGCCGTCATACCACCAGCCGGTGTAACCACTGTGCAGATAATGAAAAGCCCAGCCATAGTTGCTGTATTCGGAAACTTGGGATTCAGAGGGAGCGCTATATTTGCCGCCCACCAGGCTTTCGGCGCCAAAGGCGGGACAGCTGAAACTGGACGCAGTCAAGCCTCCCATCTTAGTCAAGTTGACCGTCCAACGACCCTCCGCAGTAGCCCAGGCTTTGGGAAAGTAATCGTCGTTCTCAGCCTGATAAAGCATTACCGCTGTGCCAAGCTGACGCATATTGTTGCTGCAGCTGATGGTTTGAGCCTTCTGGCGAGCTTTGCCCAAAGCCGGCAAAAGCATACTGGCCAAAATGGCGATAATCGCGATTACGACCAGCAATTCGATGAGGGTAAAATGATGCTGCTTCATGTTGTTCTCCTTGTCTGTGGATTGATCTAAAACAATTATCTCCGATTTTCAACGAATTTTTGAAGAAAGAAACCCTTTTATAATTTACGTAAAACGACTTTTGCCTGCACGGGTGTTGTTTGGCTGTTGGTCTTGCTGGCTCCTTCAACAATGATGCGGGCCATCTCCTCCGTGTTGTGCCTCACCGAGCTTATTGGCAAAATGTGGTTGCGTACGGCATGAATGTTGTTGTAGCCGGCCAGCAGTATGTCACGGCCAATTTTATAGCCGTTTTCATGCAGGTATTTCACGCCGCCCAGGGCAAAGTAGTCCGAAAGATAGAACAAGGCCTGGGTTTTGCGGTCGGCAAGCATTATCTGCTTGGTCTTCTCGTAGCCGACTTGAGCAAAAAAATCGATGTCATCAATGTCGCCAAAATCGCCAAGCTGGACAAAGTGTTTTTCGATTAGCTCTTCAGGGCTGCGATCCGGGAAAAGCTGGAAAAGCCCCTGCATGCGCTCGGAGTTGGCCGAGGAAAGAAGAATCTTGAAGTTGCTGCAGCCCTGCTCAAGGAAAAAACTCAGCACGCGTCTGCTGGCCTCGGCAATGTTGTGAGTGAGGTTGTGCCCCAAATTGGTGTTGTAGCCAACTATTCTTTTTTCGCAGCGAAGAACCTCAGCTTCGACTTCAGATTCGCCGTAAGGAGAGCCAATGAGTATGAAGTAATCAACCCCGCGACTCAGCAAATCACGCACACGAGCCAGGTTGTCATCAGCAACCGAAGACAGAGTGACTAAATATGAGGCGTAACCGCAAGACTCGAATTTGTCAAGAAGCAAAAGCAAGAGCTCCTGAATGTGCTCCTCCAAAGACAAACGATGCATACCCAAAAGAATGGCAACTGTGTGAGTCTTGTCACCGCGCAAAACCTTGTGGCCGAAACTCTGACGGTAACCAAGCTTCTTGGCTAAGGCGAAAACACGACGACGAGTAGACTCGGAACTAAAATCGTTGGGACGACGATTCAAAATCTGAGAAACCGTGGACTGAGACAAACCAGCCCGAAAAGCAAGCTCTTTTAAAGAAATAGACATGCTGAAATAAAAACAAAAAAGGCAAAACTAAAAAGACCAAAAGGCAAACGAAAAATTCTTACGAATAATTCGTAATGATTTAACTATAGTCTTTGTTTTTGCACTTGCAAATATTTTTCGAATTTTTTATCAGAGCCTTCCCATTAGGTGTAAGTTGCAAAACCAAATGCAGATTTTTAACAGTCCTCCTGCAAAGCACTTTTTTGGACACTAAAACACACAAAGCCACGCTAAGTCATTTTCGTCTAACCTTAGAATTTCTTCCAAATTTATCTTAAGCACAGTTTATTAAAAAGCACCGTATCTATTTGCGCCGTAGGCGCATAACTATGCTTAACCCCAGGCTTCAGCCTGGGGTGCAGGTAGCCATCAAAACCTGCGCCTCATAGAGGCGCTACTATGCCCCCCTTTCTGGACAGGGGCTAAATGCACCTGGGCGTTTTTTAATCGCAAATGCAAAAAAAACCGCATTTACTTTTGCTATTTACCTCAGGCAGGATTTTGTCAGGCTTATTTTGGCTTGCAAAGTGCCTCACTACATGGTAACTTAAGTTATTCACCGCCGCGATTCAGTAAAATATCGCCTAAAGGCACTGGTGTTAGGTTTTTTTTAAGCAACCATAACATGGAGGAAAGACATGGGAGGAATCTTCGACAAAGTCTGGGGTATCATTATTGACAGTAATGCCCTGAACCTGGTTTACGGCATCGCCATCTTGGTAGTGGGCTGGCTGCTGGCTATCTATGCATCGAGTCTGAGCAGACGGCTCATACGCAGTTCGGCTCTGGACAAAAAGCTGGGTTGCTGCATGCCCGAAGACGGAGAGTGCAAAAGTTCTAAAATCGAGGACTATGCCGGCAAGGCAGTCTTTATCCTAGTCTTGCTTTTCACCATTATGAGCTGCCTGACCGTATTGAAGCTAACGCAGGCAGCCGCGCCCATACAGCGTTTCTTTGATGCCATTTTGAGCTATGCCGCCAACTTGATTGGCGCGGCGTTTTTGGCGGCGCTGGCCTGGCTTTGCGCCACAACCGTTAAATATCTGTCGGTAAAGGCGATGCTAGCCACCAAATTGGAGCAGAAGCTGGCCAAGACCCTGGACAAGAAAGACGACAAGCCGCTTTCTGACAGCGCCTCGGAGGTCATCTATTGGCTGGTGCTGCTTTTTTTCCTGCCGGCCATACTGCGCAGCCTGCGCATAGAAGGCATTACTGAACCCATACAGCTGATGCTGGCCAAAATATTGGAATACATCCCCAATCTAGTGGCTGCTGGCGCCATTCTTTTTGTTGGCCTTCTGGCCGCCAAGATCGTGCGCAAGACCGTGTCAGGACTGGTAGTCATTAGTAGTCTGGATAATTTGGGTGAGAAGGCCGGCGTCTCCAAGCTGTTTGGCAGCCAGGGGCTTTCCGGCATGATAGGCGTGACCGCCTATGTGCTGATTGCCATTCCGGTGCTCATTGCCTCGCTCAATGCGCTGCACATCGCATCCTTGTCTGAGTCAGTTGCTGGTCTTTTTGACAAGATACTCAATGCCGCCGGCGACATTATCGGTGCTGCCCTGCTGGTTTTTGTAGCTGTGCTGGTCGCTCGTTTTGTGGCTGGCCTGGTTCAGCAGCTGCTGGAGAATTTTGGTTTCAACAAGCTTTTGGCCCGGCTGGGCCTGGGCAAGGCCGAGGATGCTTCTGGCACTGCTCCGGCCGCCTTGGCCGGCAAGTTGGTATTTATCGCCATTATCCTCAATGCCGCCATCGCCGCCTGCAATATCATGGCCTTTCCGAATATAGCCGCCTTGATACACACGTTTATGCTCTTTGGCGGCAACATCCTGGTTGGACTGATAGTTTTGCTTATCGGAATGTGGCTGGCCAACCTGGTCTCGGAGTCCTTGCAAGGCAAGTGCAACAAGCTAGTGCTGGGCCTGGTGAAGGTCTGCGTGTTGGTATTTACCGGAGCCATCGCCATTCACAACATGGAGATAGGCGGGCCTATTGTGCAGACCGCCTTCACCCTGCTGCTGGGAGCGGTTTGCGTGGCTCTGGCCCTGGCATTCGGACTGGGCGGACGAGAGTTTGCGGCACGCAAATATGAAGAATGGTCCGCCAAGCTCGAAAAGAAAGACTAGCTTTCTTGAGACACTAAATCACACCGCGTCCAAAAAGCCCCTGAACCACAAAGGCACACGAAGGGGGAGGACACTAAGGGACACGAAGAGACACGAAGGCACACTAAGGGCTTATGCGGCGCCTGCGGCGCCGCATAAGCCGCTTGCCCGTTTTGGTTTGTTGGGAAAAGGGAGCCGGACAAAACAGAAAAACTTGATGAAATTACATAAAAACGCAAATTTTCTGCTGAAATTTTAATTTTAGACAAAGACGACTTGGTGTGTCTTAGTGTGTCTTTGTGTGCCTTCGTGTCCAAAATCCTGCAAGCCACCCCTTTTTGGACGGGGTCTAAGTCACACGAAGACGCACGAAGACGCACGAAGACGCACTAAGTCACCTCAAAACAAAAAAAGAGCCTGCCTTTGGCCCTAAA
Organism: Lentisphaerota bacterium; assembly: GCA_012800625.1. Lineage (GTDB taxonomy): Bacteria > Verrucomicrobiota > Lentisphaeria > Oligosphaerales > Oligosphaeraceae > JAAZIY01. The sequence goes on along the minus strand of JAAZIY010000278.1, from coordinate 1,380 downwards.
CGGTCATCGGCAGGCTCTTTTTTGTTATCCGTCAATGTGTGGCTAGAACACCACTTTATTCAGCTTATACTCGACCAGTCCCACTGCCCCGGCCTCTTTCAGGGCCGGGATCATATCGCGCATCAAGCTGGCGTCCAACACCGTATTCAAGGAGAGCCATTCCGGGTCGGAGAGGCTGGAGACGGTGGGTCGTTGCAGCGCCGGCAGGATATCCAGCACCGCCTGCAGGTTTTTCTGGTGCACGTTAAGCATCAGTCCCACCTTGTTCTCGGCTTCAAGCACCGCTTTAAGCAGCAGGGCGATGCTCTCCATCTTGCGTCGTTTGAAGGGGTCCTTGGCGGCATCCCGGTTGGCGATGAAGCGCGTAGTGGTCTCACAGAGGGTGTCGACAATGCGCAGGTTATTGGCTTTCAGGCTGGAGCCGGTCTCGGTGATCTCGACGATGGCGTCGGCCAGATGCGGCGGTTTGACTTCGGTGGCGCCCCAGCTGAACTCGACCTTGGCATTGACCTGATGTTTTTGCAGATAGCGCTGCGTCATGCCTATGGCCTCAGTGGCGATGCGCTTGCCTTCCAGGTCCTGCGCGCGATGTATGGGCGAGTCATTAGGCACGGCCAACACCCAGCGCAGCGGGTGCCGTCCTACCTTGCCATAGACTAGCTCGGCGATCTCCACAACATCGGCGGAGTTTTCCACGATCCAGTCATAGCCGGTCAGGCCGGCGTCCATAATGCCGGTCTCAACGTATCTGGCGATTTCCTGCGCCCGAATAAGCATGCATTCGATCTCGGGGTCATCGATTTCGGGGTAGTATGAGCGCGAGTGAATGTCGATTTTATATCCCGCTCTGCGGAACATCTCAACGGTAGTGCTTTCCAGGCTGCCTTTAGGCAGTGCCAGTCTTAACACAGACATGATTACCTCTTATTTTTTATAGACTTTTTCCGGGTCAAAAACGGGTTTTCCCTGTACGGTCAAGCTGCCGTCGTTCTCGACTTTGCGATAGAAGCAGCTTTTATATCCCATATGGCAGGCTGCGCCGCCCACTTGTTCCACCTTGAAGACCACAGTATCCAAGTCGCAGTCCACCAGTATTTCTTTGATTTTCTGCACATTGCCGGAGCTTTCTCCCTTCACCCACAGTCTTTGTCTGGAGCGTGTCCAGTATGTGGCAATGCCGGTTTGCCGGGTTTTTTCCCATGCCTCCCGGTTGATATATGCCAGCATCAACACCTCGCCGCTTTGCCAGTCCTGGGCGATGGCCGGGATCAGGCCATCGCTACTTTTGGAAAAGTCTAGTTCGACCATAAGTTCACTACCTCGTTAAGCTGTGAAGGTAAAATGTATAATGTAAGATACCTCCGCTGAAATTCAAACCCG
>JAAZIY010000277.1 GCA_012800625.1 Lentisphaerota bacterium | reverse complement strand
GTCCTAAAAACAGCAGATTGTTTTTGTTTTCAGCATTTAAGAATTTACCTGGTTTGGATTGCTTAAGGCTTATTGCCGTGCTATATTATGTGCTTCCTGTTATGTTTTTTAGTCTCAAGCCGGATGCTATAACCAGATAAGGACGATTTCCAAGATGAGCAACGCATTTACTATTTCTGTTCAGCCCCGTGAGGCTTTGGGCACTGCCAACTCCCGTCGTTTACGTCGCGGCGGCCTGGTGCCTGCCGTGCTTTACGGCGCCGGCGAGGCCAACCTGAGCCTGAGTGTCGAGCATGAGCTGGCCGAGAAGCTTTACAGTCATGCCGGCGTAGTTGAGTTGGTCATAGACAGCCAGGGCAAGCGCAGCGCTATTACCAAGGAGATCGTGCGCCACCCAATCAGCAGTAAAATCCTGCACATCGACTTTTTGGCGGTCAGAGCCGACGAGCTTATCATACTGCCGGTGCCGGTCATCAGCGAAGGTACGGCGGCAGGCGAGCAGGAGGGCGGACAGCTCGAACAAATTCTGCGTGAGATCGATATTGAGTGCCTGCCGGCAAATGTGCCCGAGGCAATCAGAGTGGATGTGAGCGCCCTGGAATTGGACCAGTCCCTGCTGATCAAAGACTTGCAGCTGGGCGAGGGAGTAAGCGCCGTGGGCGACCCCGAGCAGACGGTCTTCCAAGTGAGAATACCCAGAGTGGCCGAGGAAGAGGAAGAGGGCGAGGAGGCCGCCGAGGGCGAAGAGGCTCAGAGCGACGAAGCGTAAATCAGCCAATATCGGGTAACATAAGTTTGACGCTCTTGTGCAAACGCATAGGAGCGGCATAAATGGATAATGGATAATCCGCCAGCCTTTGTGAATGATACGGACCTGGTTGATCTGCTGGTCTGCCTGGGTAACCCCGGCGCCGAGTATGCCCAAAGTCGGCATAACGCCGCTTGGAAAGTGGCAGACAAGCTCAGAGAAATCATGCCCTGGAGCAAGACTAGCTGGCAGCCGCAGTCCGCTGAGTTGTGGGAGTCACACAGTGAGGCAAAAGCGCAATACCTGCTTTTGCCCATGACTTACATGAACGACAGCGGCAAGGCGGTGCAGGAGATGCTGGACGCGCTGGGAATCTCCCCCCGGCGCATAACCGTGGTCTGCGACTGCATGGACCTGCCCCTGGGAGCTTTGCGCTTGCGAAGCAAAGGCTCCAGCGCAGGACAAAAAGGATTGCAGTCCATTATCCAAGTTCTGAGACGGGATGATCTGCCCAGACTCAGAATAGGTATTGGGAGACCAGAGCCTGGAGCGGCCAGCAAAGTGGAATACGTGCTGGCACCCTGGGCTTCCACAGAAATAGAGACGATGGACGAAACGTTTTCGCGCGCTGCCGAGGCGCTGCAATGCCTCCTGCAAAAAGGCTGGCAGGCTGCCTTGGAGCGTATTTCCATGCATTCTGTGGACAACATCAATGCCGAGGCAAAAGGAGAAGCTTAAGGTGATCAAGTATGAGGCAGTGTTTATTCTCGACCCGCGCAAGGTCGAGGGCAACGGCGAGGAGTTTAGCGCCGGCATCGTCGAGCAGATACAGGCTCTGGGCGGCAAAATGCGCCGGGTGAAGTGTCTGGACAAGCGGGTGTTTGCGCGCCCCATCGGCAAGCACAAGACCGGTGTCTACTGGGACTTTGTTGCTGAGATGTCCCCTGGCAGCGTTGAGAAGCTGCAGGACAAGTACAGGCTGAACAAGACCGTGTTGCGCCTGGCGGCCTTCAAATTTGTCGAGGGCCAGGATGACGAGGTGTTTAAGCCGCGCGAGGAACGCCTTTTCAAGGAAGAGAACTTCCAGGATGATATGTTCGAGGAGCGTTCCTATCGTAATTATCGCTCGCGTTGACCAGTAGACTTTAGGAGGCTGCGACATGGCTAATTTCAACAAGGTTTTTCTTATGGGCAATTTGACTCGCGACCCTGAAAGTCGCCAGTTGCCCAGCGGCAGCACAGTGTGCAACTTTGGCATGGCCATTAACCGCAACATTACTTTGGCCAGCGGCGAACAGCGCGAGGATACCTGCTATGTGGACCTGGCCGCGTTTGGACGCAGCGGCGAGGTGATCCAGCAGTACTGCCGCAAGGGAAGCCCGCTTTTTGTCGAGGGGCGTCTCAGGTTTGAACAATGGGATGATCAGGAGAGCGGCAAGAAACGCAGCCGTTTGTCAGTGGTTGTCGAGCGTCAGCAGCTGCTAGGCGGCAGCCCTGCACAGCAAGGCGGCTATGGCGGCCAGCAGCAGCAGGGCGGCTACGGCGGCCAGCAGCAGCAGGGCGGCTATGGCACCCAGCAGCAGGGCGCTTATGCCAGGCCGGCAGCGGCCAGGCCGCAAGCGGCCTACGGGCAAGCTCAGCCTGCTCCCCCTGCTTACGGACAGGCTCCCCCGGTCTACGGGCAGCAGCCCTCCGCCTCCGCCGCGCCTCCGGTTTACAGTCCCCCCGCCGGTAATATGCCGGCTTTCCAGCCATTGCCGGAACAGCCTGGCAATGCGCCGGCCCAGGACGCTGGCCAGAGCCAGGTCGAAGGCGGCGACAGCGTGGTGGACGATCTTCCGTTTTAAGATAAATTACTTATAATTTGATTGCTTTAGGAGTTGTAAGATGAAGAGTACCAGACCCAGAAGAAAACGCCGCAGGGTATTGCGCATGAAGACCTGCCGGCTTTGCGAAAATAAAATCCATGTTATCGACTTCAAGGATGTCGACTTGATTCAGCGCTATCAGACTGAGGGCGGGCGTATCCTGCCCCGCCGGGTCACCGGCAACTGCTACAAACACCAGCAGCTGCTTTCCGCGGCGGTGAAGCGCGCGCGTATTTTGGCCTTGGTTCTGTGACAGAGGAAAAGGAGTAGCACAATGGCAGTAGAAATTATTCTCCTGGAAGATGTTGCCGGGCTAGGCAAGATAGGCGAGCAGGTTCGCGTTGCTGATGGCTATGCGCGCAATTACTTGTTTCCCCGCCAGCTGGGGCAAAAACTGAGTCCCGGGCTGATGCGCCAGATCGAGGCCAAAAAGCTGCGGCTGCAAAAAGAGCACAGCGAGCGCCTCGAAGTGGCACGCAGCATGGCCGACAAGATCGCCGGCACCGCCTTGCAAATCTTCGTCGCCGTCGGTGACAACGACAAGCTTTACGGTTCGGTTAATAGCCAGATGCTTGCCGAGGCTCTGTTGGAAAAAGGCATTGAGGTGGAGCGCTCCATCATCAGTCTGCCCGAGGGTGGTCTGCGCGAGCTGGGCGAACACCATGTGGCGGTGAAGCTGCACGCCGAGATCAAGGCCAGCCTGCAAGTCAATATCCTTAAAAAAGAGGACTGAGTTACACAGGCCATTTTTTTTGACAGGATGCTGCAAAAGGCAGCCAAGCTAAAAAAGTCTCGCAGACCTTGCGAGACTTTTTTTTTGCCTTACATTGTAGGCGAGGCCGTCCGATGTAAGCTTTCGCATATTCTATTTGTTTTTATTGAGGAAATATTCATGCAGACGCAATCTGTAGCCGGGGAGCCGGTTGCCTTGTTGAACCTGGACCGTCCCAAGCCGCACAACGAGGCGGCCGAGAAGGCGGTGCTGGGCGCCATGCTCTTGGAGTCCAACGCCGCCGCCAGCGCCATTGCCGCACTGCGCTTTGAAAACGCCTTTTACCGTCCTGCCCATCAGACCATATTCAACGCCATGCTTGAGCTTAGTTCTAGCAAGGGCGAGGCTGGCATGGACGTGGTTTTGCTTACCGATCATCTTAGCAAGAGCGCGCGTCTCGAGGAGGTGGGCGGCCCCAGTTATCTGGCCATGCTTGCCGATGCGGTGCCCACCGCCGCCAATATCGAGTACTACGCCGAGATCGTCAAGCAGAATGCCATCTTACGGCGTATCATCAGCAGTTGTTCGCAGGCCATCATGAAGTGTTATGACGCCGAGGACAACGTCAAGGAGTTGCTCGACCAGATAGAGAGCAGCATCTTTGAGGTCACGCAGATGAATGAGAGCCGGGATTTGCAGCTTATTCAGCCTCTGGTTGTCGAGGCCATCGAGTATCTCAACAAGATTTTCAGCGGTCAGGCCGAGGTCATGGGGCTGAAAACCGGCTTTCACCAGCTAGACCAGGCTATCACCGGTCTAAGGCCCGGCGAGCTTTTTGTGCTGGCAGCGCGCCCCTCCATAGGCAAGACCGCCCTGGCCTTGAATATGGCCGCCAATATTGGTTTGAGCAATCCAGCGGTGCCCGTGGGCTTTTTCAGCCTCGAGATGCCGGCGCAGCAACTGGTGTTGCGCCTCATCAGCAGCGAGGCCAAAACCGGCATAGCACGCTTTATCAACCGTGTGCCGCCGCGCTCGGTGCTGAATAATATCAAGGAGGCGGCTAGCAGACTGAGAAACTCAAGGATGGTTATTGACGACACCGGAGCCATTGATATTCTCGAGCTGCGCGCCAAGGCAAGGCGCATGAAGAGCCGAGAAGACGTCGGCGTTATCTTTATTGACTATCTGCAGCTGATCCGGGTGGAGGCCGGCAGAAACGCAAACCGCGAAAATGAGGTGGCCAAAATCTCAGGCAGCCTGAAGGCGCTTGCCAAGGAACTGAATATACCTATTGTTGTGTTGGCGCAGCTTAACCGTCAGGCGGAGCAGGGCGAAAGGCCTAAACTGAGCAATCTGCGTGAGTCCGGAGCCATCGAGCAGGACGCCGACGTGGTCGCGCTGCTGCATCGTGAACGGGAAAAGCAATATACTCAGGATGTCGGCGAGGAAGGCGGCCTGGACGCCGAGCTGATTATCGCCAAAAACCGTAACGGCGCCACTGGCAGACAGGAGCTGCTCTTCTTCCCGCAATACACCCGTTTTGAAAACAAGGCCGCCGTCAGTGAGCAGGAGGTCGAGGAAGTGCAAAGAATATAAGCTGCTCGGAGAAAAACGCGGTTTTTGGGACACTAAGTCATGTCTTCCCTAACTCCAGTAGGAATATCGCGACGTCTGCAATTGCAACAGCGCAAGCCCCCGATTCGTCTGATTCGTCCGATTCGTCCGATTCTTTTAGGCTCCGCCAGGCCTCAGCAGGCGGTCTGCATTCTTAAAACTGATCAGCTCTTTTTGTTCTTCGGAGACTTCGCAAAAGCGCAGCTTTAACAAGGCTGGCTCTATTTCTTTAAAAGGCGAGCCGCTGCCGAAAAGTATGCGCTCAGCACCCAGTTTTTTAATCATCTTAGCCAAGACTTGTCCGTAGCTGGAACGATAACGCGACATTTCAACGTATAAGTTGGCTAAACCAGCCATCTCTTCGACATAGCCTCCTTCGCACAAAATAAAGTTGACTCCTGGATAACGCCTGCATAACTCTATGATGCTCTGGCTTTCCAGGGGCTGATCAGGCTCCATCCAATGTTTTTGTCTGAAATTCACAATCTCGAAGGGCAGAAACACAGGTATGTTCAAGCTTTGCGCCGTGCACAGCAGCTCATTCAGGCAGCTGTCTTGCAAGCTGTAGCCATGGTATTTAGGCAAGAGACGCAAAGCGCTAAAGCCCAGCTGACGCACACAGTATTGCAGGTCTTTGCAGGCTGCGGCATAGGCTGGGTTGAGAGTGGCCACCTTCATAAAAAAATCATTGTAGCGCTCTGTCTCCTTAGCCAGCTCCAGATTGCCAGCCTGTGCATTCATATAGAACACGGCATGATTATGCCATACTGCTGCTTTTTTTATGCCAAAAGAACGTAAGTGCCCATATAGCTCTGCGGCACTATTGCGCAATAGTTTACGGAAGGGCCAGTGGCCAATGGCGGTATTGACATCAAACATGTTAAACCTTTCGGCGCTTTAGTATGTCCATAAAATTATC
>JAAZIY010000276.1 GCA_012800625.1 Lentisphaerota bacterium | reverse complement strand
TCGTGCCCCTTAGTGTCCTCCCCCTTCGTGTGCCTTCGTGTCCAAATCAGCTTTTTGGGCGGCGGCTAGTTTGCCTTTGCGAGCAATTCCTCGCCGGCGGCAAGAATCTGGCGCAGGCCTTTTTTTGCCAGCTGCAGCATTTTTGCCAGCTCCTCCTCACTGAAGCTAGCCTCCTCGCCACTGCCTTGCAATTCGACCAAACGGTCGTCACTGCACATCACCACATTCATATCCACGTCGGCGGCGGCGTCCTCTTCGTAGCACAGGTCCAGCATCGCTTCGCCCTGCAGCAGTCCCACACTCACCGCGGCAACGCGCTCACGCAGAGGCCACTGGGACAAAACGCCTTGTTTCTGCAGGCGTCTACAGGCCAGTTCCAGGGCCAGGCCGGCGCCGCTGATGGCGGCGCAGCGCGTGCCGCCGTCAGCGTCAATCACGTCGCAGTCTACATGCATGGTAATTTCAGGCAGCTTTGCCAGCTCCAGCACCGCACGCAGGCTCCGGCCAATCAGGCGCTGGATTTCAGCGGAGCGTCCTGAGAGCTTGCCGCGGCTGACCTCGCGTTCGCTGCGCTCATGGGTGGCGCCCGGCAGCATCTGATATTCGGCGGTCAGCCAGCCGCCAGGCAGTCCTTGCTCCTTACGCCAGCGCGGCAAAGAGTGGCTCACACTGACCGAACAAAGCACCCGGGTGTGCCCAAAAACGGCCAAGACCGAGGCAGCCGGATGCAGCTGGAAGTCAGCCTGAAAAGAAACCGGGCGCATTTCATCATTACTGCGTTTATCCGCACGCGACATCTGTAAAACTCCAAATGTTGTATTATAGTTATGGCATCGCCATTTTTGCTTGCTGTGCCGCCATCCTGGCGGCATGGCCTGAAACTGGCCGCATGATTTAGAGCAATTTGCTTGCCGGACTTCATGTTTGCAACTTGGAACCCTATTACTTGCTTAATATAGCTACTTTTTTGCAAAGCTAAACCCGGCACCGTCAATTTTACCATGTTATTAAACATATTCCTGCTTATCAGTATATTTTTATGTGCCTCTTGCGGCGGTTCCAAGGCACCGTCCTACGATGAAAGCCAGAGCGAGTCTCTGCGGCAAGCCTCGGCGCTGCTGCGCGAACAACGCTATGGCGAGGCTCTGGCCCGGCTGCAAGGCCAGGGAGCCGGCGAATATAACAGCCTGCGAGAGCTTTTGCTTGACCAGCAAAATGAGCTGGAGCTAATAGGCCAGGCCAATGAACTCTTGCTCAAAGGAAGCTATGGCGAGCTGTCCGCGCTGGTGGAAAAGGCGGAACGCCGCGGCGAGGCCTCCCCAGAGCTGTTACAATACCGCGCTTTGCCGCAGGCACTGCAGGCATTGCAGCTTTTTTGTCGCAAAAGACCCTGGGAACATGCCGCCGACCTGGAAAATGCCATGCTTTGGCTACAGCCATATCTGCCGGTACTGCAGGAAAGTAAAAGTTTTGTGGCATTCTGGCAAGAGCAGGAGGAGGAAAAAAACATGCTGCTGGAAGCTGAAAAAAAAGCCGCCGAGTCCGAGCTGCTTGGCCAGATCGACTGGCAGCTAGCCAATGATGAGGGCCATACCGCCTGGCAAAGCGCGCAAAGGCTGCAAGAACAAAATCCCGGGCATAAGCTCTTCGCATTGCTTGACAGCCTGGAAAAAGGCCTGGCAGGGCAGTTTAGCGATGACCTACCGGGCGACGCCATGCTGCTCGAGTTGGCTCTGCTGCTCAGCCTGAGCCGAGGCAATGAGGCTTTGCGCCAGAGTGCCGAGCACTATTTTGCCAAACCGGAAATGGAACCGCCGCGCAGCCTGGCCGGTCTTATAGCGGCAGCCAGAATAAAGGACAGCCCGGCATTGTATACCCAGGCGTATGAACAATGGCGAGGCCGAAATAAGGATAAACTGACTAAACCAGCCTTTCTGGTGGAGCTTATAGACGGCTTCTTTAGCCGTCCAGAACAATTTAATGCGCCTTGCTGGCGCAGCCCTTGTCCAGGTCTGACAGATTGGTTTGACCGCCTTCATCAGACCGCCGTCAACGCAAGTAACCCAATTCCAAAGGAAACCCCATGATCTCCAGGCATTTTCACAAACTCAGCTTCGTTTTTTTCGCTTTTCTTGCGTTAGGTTTTTTAGCTGCCGACACGGCGGCGGAAAACGGTGATGCCAAGCCAGCCAGGAAGAGCGCCGAGGAGCTACTCGCCTTTATTCCTGCCGATGTGGCCCTGCTTGACGGCAAAGTCGTGGTCAAGCGTGAGGATGTACTCAAGCTCATCAAACCTCAACTCGAACAGGCACTGCTAAATGAAGCTATGCCGGAAATCCCCCAGACCCAGATAGAAGCGGTGGTCTATAACCTGAGCAAACAGCTTATGACTTACGAGTTGCTGCTGCAAAGCGCCATACGCGAAGGCGGCAAAATGAATACGGAAGAAGCCGAGAAAATTATTAATGAGCAGCGTCAACAGCATGGCGAGGAGGCTTTCGAGCAAATGCTCAAAATGCAGGGCATGAGCATCGAGGAAGTGGTCAAAAAAGTGGCCGGCAGCCTGCTCATTGATGAATATCATAAAAATAAAATAGCCGAGTATAATCAGGCCAACCCCGTCAAAGAAGAAGATGTCAAAAAATTCTACGACGAGAATCCGGCCAACTTTGAAAGCCCGGCCAGCCTCTCAGCGGCACACATATTGCTGAAATTCAACAGCAATACGCCGGATGAGGATGAAAAAGCCGGCCTGCGCCAAAAATTATTGGAGCTGAAAAAACGCCTGCTCGAAGGCGAAGACTTCGCCGCGCTTGCCAAACAATACAGCGCCTGTCCAAGCAAAGAAAAGGGCGGCGAGCTGGGACAGTTCCAGGAAGGACAGATGGTGCCGGAGTTCGAAGAGGCAGTGAAAGAATTGAAGAGCGGCGAAGTCAGCGACCCGGTGGAAACCCAGTTCGGCTTCCATCTCATCAAGGCCGGACCGAGCAAAGAGGCCGGCAAAATGGACTTTGCCGAAGCTAAAGAGCAGATCAGCGAACAGCTGCAGGAGCAAAAAGCCGAGGAGGCTTTCAGAGAGCACCTGGACGGGCTGCTGGCTAAAAGCAAACACAAGATCAACCTGCCCGAACCCAGTATGCCGCAGTTCTAGGCAGCTCCCGCCCAAAAGGAAGGGGGGAGGGCACGAAGCCACACGAAGGGGGGAGGACACGAAGGCAGAGCAAGCTTTCTGAGCTTGCTTTGCCTTGGTGTAATGTGGCCAGTTTATTCTGCTTGCAGACGGCAGTTTAGCTTTAATAAGGCCGGCTTTAGCTTATCGTATTTGGGGAAGCCTAGTGCGGCGGCGCTGCCTGCCGCCACGCCGGTTGCCAGGCAATGCGCCATAAGCCTGATACAAGAGATCGCTTTGGTTTCAATGGCAATGCAACGTCCGGCTGCGGCTAGATTTTTTAGCGGTTCAGCGATGAGGGCACCGTAGGGTATGGGTAGCTCTCCTTTGTGCCATTTGCGCCAAGGACTGGAAAAACATTTTACATAGTGTTCGCCGTAGCTGCGTTTGCCCAATGCGACCACCTCGGCAAACTGCCGGTCCTGGTCTATATCATCACAAGTAATGAGACAGCGACCCAGGATATTTCTGGAGGCGCGCACACCGATTCTTGGAGCGATCGAGACGATTTGCGCCTCTGCGAACTCCGGGAACTGACTGCGCAGCCAGGGCATGATTTGCCAGCATTGCTCGCGCAGCTCCTGGTCCATACGCGTCAGCTCCCAGGGCGACAGCGCGTCTCCAGCGACAGCGCTAATATTGAGTACTAGGGTTCCGTCCGCCAATGGTGTTCCCATGAAATGGTCTTGAATTGCGATGGGGCATTGCAACTGTGCAAAGCGCTGTTTGAGGCTGGCTTTGTCAAAACTCTTTATGCCGCTGAGCTTCATAAGCACTGTTTTACTCATGCTTTCTTCGACACTGCCGTGTTGGCAGCTGGCTCCAGCCAATTCAGCGAGCACGGCGTCGCCGCTGGCATCGACGAAATTATCGGCTGTGAAACGCAGTTTTTGTCCGGCGCAGCATACGGTTACCGCCTTGACGCGCTCTTTTTCGCTTTCGACCTCGGTGAGGGTGGCATAAAAAAGCATTTTGACCCGGTTTCGCTTCAGGATACGAGTCATAGCTATTTGCACGGCCAGTTCGCTGCTGTTCACAGCCCAGCCCATCAGCTTGGCGGCTTGCATTTCCTGTAGCTCAATGAGCAATTCAGCGCTAACCGAGTTATGCTGCTTTGGGTCCAGCGATGCTATGCCGGCAATTACCGGGCAGGCGCTGAAAGCGGCCACTCCGCCAGGAGCGGCATTTTGTTCTACGAGCATGACGTTTTTGCCCTGTTTTGCGGCCGCCACGGCGGCGGCAAAGCCGCCAGGCCCGGCACCCAGTACGAGAACATCAAAGTGTGTTGCGGTCATTGTTGCCTTTCCTTTGCTTAGCGCGAATAAGTGTGAAGAGCAGTGCCAGCCTAGTATTTTTTCTGTTTGCAACTCAGTTGCTGGCTTGCACTGCATTATTACGTTCAAAGCCTATTGACACCTTCATTTTCTAGCCTGCTTTTTTAAGACTGTTACTCCTCATACTGGCCAGAATGCTGATAATTGCGATTGCGACCAGCATATTGTTTAAAGTAAGCCTTATAAAATATTTTACATGGAGTCTTGTTATCTTTATTATTGTTGATTAACAGCTCAATTTTGCTTTACAGGCATTCCGTATTTTTTTGCTGGTCTGGTCTTGCCCGTCGTAACTCTCTTGTGTGTCCTTGTTTCATTGAACGAATGCTGCTCAGGCTATTTTTTTTACCACATCGGTTTTTACGCACTTGCAAAACGCGTCGAAACGAATACTTTCTTGTTAGCCCTTACCCTAGTTCTAAAGAAGGAATCACAGATGTCAAGAAGGATTTTCATAGCCCGTCATGGTCAGCCAAGCATAGAGAGCCTTGCTCCGGCGGTGAATCACGAGTACCCTCCGGGCGACCCGGTTTTGTCAGACTTGGGTGCCTTGCAGTCCGAAAAATTAGCTGCGGAGCTGCTAGCGCGCGGATTTTCAGGCATTTTATGCAGTTCGCCGTATTTACGCACGATTTACACCATGCTGCCTTTGTCTCAGCGACTAGCTCAGCCCATGCACCTGGTGGCGCCGGTTCAGGAGATCGCCTTTGCTGAGAAGCCTAATACGGACGGCAAAGGCTGGCGGCAGGCTTTTGCTCTATATCCTCAGAGTTTTGCCAATAAACTTGAGGATGACTGGGTGCTGCCCGGCCCTGAAACCCGCGAGCAGGTTTTGGCGCGCTGCGGACAATTTCTGCAAACCGAATTAAGCGCATCGGCGGGCGACCTGCTGATCATTGGCCATGGTGCCTCTACTATGGCCTTGTTGCACTTCATGCTGGCTAAAGAGCAAAACCTGCTGGAAAACCACCACCTTTGGAATTGTGCCTTGAGTGAGTTTGCTGTACACGAAGGGAAATTTGAAGCAAAAATGTTGGCATATACCGACTTTCTCGCTGACGACGAGGTTAGCAGCAACTTGAAAATGCGCCGAGATGAAAATATTTCCTCAGCCTGATGCGTTTATAGCCTGAACACCTGGCGCTTACCCGCAGAAATTGATGTGTCTTAGTGACCAAATCCTGCCAGGGCACCTTTTTGGGTCTAGTCAAACTTAGCCCCGACAGTAGTCCTGTGGGCGCTGTCACATCAGTTTTGAGACGGAAGCAAATATGTTGTCTCAGCTTGAATCGAGGAATCTATAATGTTAAACAATGATATATCCCCTGTGCTGAGCGAGGAGACTAACCCGGTACAGGCAAACCTGCAGTCCGAACCCACTTCGTTTTTCGGTTCATTGGCGGCTCAGATTAAGACCTGGCTGCAATTTAAAGGAAGCGTCACTCAAAGCGAGTTTGAGCCTCTGCCGTTATGGCTTTGGGTACTGTTTTCTTT
>JAAZIY010000275.1 GCA_012800625.1 Lentisphaerota bacterium | reverse complement strand
TTCCCAACAAACCAAAACGGGCAAGCGGCTTATGCGGCGCCGCATAAGCCCTTAGTGTGCCTTCGTGTCTCTTTGTGTCTCTTCGTGTCCTCCCCTTTTCGTGTGTCTTAGTGGTTCAAAGACTTTTTGGACGGGGTCTATCTTAGTGTGTCTTCGTGTCCACACTCCCTGTGCCCTGCGCTTATTGGCTGCCTATATCTTTTAGCGAGGCAAAGTCGAAGATGACCCTGGTCTTCCAGCCATCCCCGTCCAGGCGCATTTCTTTCACGAACCAGAGCCCGTTCTCATATTTTTTGGCTCCTTTCATCTCCAAGCTGCGCCAGGGTTTTTTCTGTTCTTCCTTATACCATTTGGCCAGTAGCGGAAAGCCATATTCGGCATCGAACCAGACCTCTACTTGCCCTTTATTGTCGGGGTGCGCCAGGCGCATGATGCGGCAATTTCGCATACGGCTCTTTTGACTGGGCAGCTCGGCGATAAAATCCCAGTAGAGAAAGGAGAAGCTCAAGTCTTCGGGCTCCAAGCCAAAATCAAACAAGCCGGGCTTCTCTTCTGGCTCTGGCAAGCTAAGCTTGCAGCTCAGCGGCTCGCCAGGGGGATGTTTCTGTACAAAGCCGTACACGTTTTTGTCATTTAACACTATTTGGGCATGCAAGGAACTGCTGCTGAAGCTGATGCGTAAACGCAAATCGCCAGATACCCGGGCCTGCCCGACACGCTGATGCGTAAGCCGACCAGTGATTTCGCCCCAAACATCCTGCGTCAAGGGACGACGTACCTCAGCTAAAAACTGCTCGGCACTAAGTGTAGAGGCTTTCAGCCCTGCCGGCAGGCCCAGGCAGAGCCAGAGCAGCCAGAGACTGGTAACAGTAATTCTCATGGCTGTTGCTCCTCGATATCCTGCGGGAAGTATTCCATGTCAGAGGTTATAAGTATCTGGTCAAAGGCGATACCGTCCTCGCGATTGAGCACTCGCAGCTGATGTTTGCCGGCCGCCAACTCGTAGAGTATGGGCGATTCCAGCCAATGCCAAGTATGGTAAGTGCCGTCATTGCCTATGGTGATGGAGCGCGGCTCGTCATCTACTTGCAGGTTAATGGTGTTGCCGCAGGAGCCGTCCCACCAGGTGCGCAGCCAGATTTTACACCTTTGCGCCTGGGGCAGCTCTATTTCAAAGAGGGCCCCGCCATACTCCATGGCCGGCTCCTTGCCCTCCGGAGGCACGCCTTTGCCGTCTGGAATACGCAGAGAAAGCTTGTCGGCGGCCTGCGAGTCCTGATGTTTTTCAAAGGGGGCAGTGAACTCCTTTACCTGACTAGCGTTGACCACTAAAAAGAAATCGCTGCCCTGACTGACAAAAGTGCTGGGCGTAGCGCTAACTGCGCTGCGTTGCGGTCGCGGACTGGAGCTCAAAGACTTGTTGTGCAAAGGATCAGTAACTGCCTTGCGCGCCAGCAAAGGCAGCAGCAGCAAGCCTAGCGCGAGGCCGCCGAGAATGATCCTCTTAAAGCCAAACTCGTTTAGCTTGTTGCGCAGCTCGGCACCCTGTGGAAGAATGGCCGAGCAGATGGCCGCAATCAGAAACCAGCAAAGCCCCCGGATCATGGGATTGCTGATGAAAAACCCGCCAAAGAGCACCAACAGGGCGCTTGCCGCGCCCAGCTGTTGACAGGCCGCAGAGCTTTGTTGGCTTTGATACTTGCGCAAAGCCAAAACGGCGGCGCCTAGCAGAGCCAGTGCAAACAGAAAGCTAAGCGGGAAGCCTACGGTGCCAGCTAAAATGCCCCAGCCGGCCTGCGTGTCGCTGTCTATATCGTTATAGCTGGGATTGGGCAGTTCGCCGTAGCAACGCCCTATATTGTCCTGATAGCGTCCGGAGCCTATGCCGAAACCGGGCTTAAGCGCGGCCATGCGTAAAGCGGCCAAGAAGTCCATGTGACAGGTTTTCAGCTCGCCGGCATAAGCGCCGCTCTTGCAGGGATTCAAGGTGCTTAAAACACAGTCGCGCTGCACGTTTTTCTGGCCTACAGCCAATGAAAACAACAACAGCAGCAGAGCCAGCAAATTCAGCAGCAGGGCTTTTTTATGCAAAAACAGGGAGGCAATTAGCAGTGCAAGCATACAGAGTGCCAGCATCATGCCATGCGCGATGAAACACAAGACCAGCACCGTGAGCAATAGAATGGCCAGACTGCGCCAAAACCCGGGATTGCGACCCAGCCACTGCGGCTGCAACCAGGCCAGGCTGACAGCAAAATAAAAGCTCAAAGCCATGCGGCTGCGAAAAAAACCGGTAAGTGCCTTGCCGAAGCCAAGCGGCAAAGCCAAAACGTCCGCCGGGGCCTGTATGGAGCCATAGCCGTACATAATAGTCTGTATGACGGCCAACAGCAGATTGCTGAAAAGACCCAGGCTGAAGAGCAGAGCGACCGCAAAGGGGGAACGGCGTAGAAAATAACTTAGAACCAGAAAACCACAAAAATATTGTTGATAGAGCTTAAGGGTCTCAAAAGCGCCGCCCCTACCGGAGCCGGCAAAAAAATTTGCCAAGGCAAACAGTGCCAGCAATATTAGCCCGCTAAGCGGGTAGAAGACCCTCTCCTTGTTCCGCCAGCTGCGCCAAAGCAGGCCAAGGAAGGCCAGACTCACGCTCAAGTCCGCCAATGCCAGCCTGCCGCCGCTGAAAGGCAGCTTGATTTGCGAGGACATACTCAGCAGCGCCAAAGAAAACAGTACCCAAAGCCATAACGGCAGAGGCTCAAACTCGCTTTGAGTGACGCTTCCTTTAAATTGCAGCCAGGTCTTAATCTGAGCCGCCAACGAGCCAAAAAAAGAGCTGGATTCGGACTGCAAGTCTGCCTCTGCCAGGCTGGCCTTCTTGTCTGCCACAGGAGCAATATCTTCGTTTAGCATTATAGATTCCTCGATTCAAGCTTGGACAACATATTTGTTTCCGCCTCAAGACTGACGCGACAGCGCAGACGGGACTACTGTCGGCGCTAAGTTTGATCGCGCCCAAAAAAGTGGCCCGCAGGATTTTGGACACTAAGACACACTAAGACACACTAAGACACACTAAGACACACTAA
>JAAZIY010000274.1 GCA_012800625.1 Lentisphaerota bacterium | reverse complement strand
GCGCCCTGTAGGGGCGCTACTAACGGACTTTCGGCGTTATAACCTTTTTGGACGTGTTCTAAGTTCCACTAAGTCGTATCAGGAAATGTGAGGTTGCATCTCTCTATGTCAAAGCTCGAGGAGATACGCTATTTTTGCCGTGCTGATCAGAGCCTGCAGCCGGCCATGCAGGCTCTCGCTGTCGGTTCCGAGCCTAGGCCGCTGCTGCTGGCTCTGCATACCTGGAGCTGCGACTATAAAAACGGGGCCGAGAAATACCATTGGCACTGCCAACGACGCAATTGGCACCTGGTTTACCCGGACTTCCGCGGCCCTAATACCAGGCCGCAGGCCTGCGGCTCGGAGTTGATGCTCTCCGATATCCAAGACGCGGTCAATTATATGTTGGATAATTTTTCGGTGGACCCGGAGCGCGTCTACGTAGTAGGCGGTTCCGGCGGCGGACATGCTACTTTATTGCTGGCCGCGCGGCTGCCGCAGCTCTTCGCCGCCGCCTCGGCCTGGTGCCCTATCTCCGATATAGCCGCCTGGCATCGCCAATGCAAGGGCGGCAGACATAACACCTACGCCGAACACATAGAGCAGGTCTGCGGCGGCAATCCGCAGGAAAACCCGGAGGCCACCGCCGAGGCCGCCCGCCGCTCGCCGCTTACTTATATGAGCGGAGCCGCCGCTCTGCCCCTGGACATCAATGCCGGCATCCACGACGGCCATAGCGGCAGTGTGCCGGTCAGTCAGTCCATAGAGGCGTATAACCTGCTGGCAGCACAGCAAGACCGCATCAGCCAGAGCGATATAGACTATATGCTCCGCCAACGTCAAGTGCCTGAGCAGCTGCGCTGGACGGAGGGCGACCCGGCTTTCGGCGATCACAAGCTGCTTCTGCGCCAACAAAGCAACCAGGTCAGGTTGAATATATTCGAGGGCGGACACGAATCGCTTAACTGGGCCGCCTGCGAATGGCTGGCAAAACAGAAAAAAAACTGCAGCGCGGACTGGTCCAGCGGCAGCAGGCCGCCCCAGACCGAAGGCACCCAGCAAGAACTCTCCCGTTAAGACAGCCGGCAGGAGTTTGGACACGAAGACACACAAAGCTACACTAAGACACACCAAGTAATCTTCGTCTAAAATTAGAATTTAACAGAAAATTTGCGTTTTTCATGTTATTTCATCGAATTTTCCTGTTTTGACCGGCTCCCGTTTCTCAACAAACCAAAACGGGCAAGCAGCTTATGTGGCACCGCATAAGCCATTCGTGTGTCTTCGTGTCTCTTCGTGTCCTCCCCCCCCTCGTGTGCTTTGATATACCAAGTCACACTAAGGCCTTGTTTAGTTTTTCATTGCTCTTTGCAGGAGCTTGTCGATGAGGCTGGGATAACTGAGTCCGGCTTTGAGCATAAGCTGCGGATACAGGCTGATATTGGTGAAGCCCGGTATGGTGTTAAGCTCGTTTAGAACCCAGAGGCCGTCGGCGGGCAGAAAGAAGTCGACCCGGGCCATGCCGCGACAACCTAGAGCCTTGAAGGCGGCCTTGGCTATGGCGCTCACCTCCTCTGCCTGGTCTTGGCTAAGCTCGGCAGGCACTTTCAAGGTGGCTCCGGCCTTGTCTATATATTTTGCCTTGTAGGAATAAAACTCGTCGTGAGGGATGACCTCGCCGGGGGCGGGACAGAAAAGACTGTCGCCGTCATCAAGCACGGCACACTCGATCTCGCGCCCGACTATGGCCTGCTCGAGCAATATTTTATCGTCAAAGCTGAAAGCATTCTGTATGGCAGGCAGCAAGTCTTGCTCGGATTTGACCTTGCTTACTCCTATGGATGAGCCGGTGCGCGCCGGTTTGACAAACAAGGGCAGGCCAAGCTGAGCAAGAAGCGGGCCGGCTTCAAATTCGGGCAACTGCTTCCTATGCAGGCATATTCCCGGAGCCACGCGGATATTCTGCGCCTTCAGCAATATCTTGCTGATGTCTTTGTCCATGCAATTGGCCGAGCTGGTTTGGTCGCAGCCCACGTATTTCAGGCTGAGCATCTGGAACAGTCCCTGGATAGTGCCGTCCTCGCCGTTGGCGCCGTGCAGCACGGGGAATGCCAGGTCTATGGCGAATTCTTGTCCGGTGCCCAGTTCCCAGAGGCGCACCACTTGGCAATTGCGGCAGAAAAAGCATACCTTGCCGTGGTCTGCCAGGCAGACCTGCTCCGGGTTTTCGCGCTGCAGCAGGAAGTCGGGCGAGTCGCCGTAGTTATACCAGATACCCTTTTTATCTATACCCACCACGAGGACTTCATAGTGTTGGCGGTCTATGGCCTGATAGACGCTCCAGGCTGAGAGCAGGGAGATTTCATGCTCGGGTGACTGGCCGCCGCAGAGCAGCGCTACTGTTGGCTTATTGGACATAACGAAGAAAAACGCCTTCTGACTTTTAGTGTTACTTGGTGTGCCTATGTGTGACTTAGTGTCCCTT
>JAAZIY010000273.1 GCA_012800625.1 Lentisphaerota bacterium | reverse complement strand
CGGGTGCCGCATAAGCCCTTAGTGTACCTTCGTGTCTCTTCGTGTCCCTTAGTGTCCTCCCTCTTCGTGTGCCTTAGTGGCTCAAAGACTTTTTGGACGGGGTCTATTAGGGTCTACACTTACTGTGTTCTTTCGCCGAAGATTGCCGAGCCTATGCGCAGCATGGTTGCGCCCTCGGCGATGGCAGCCTCGAAGTCGCCCGACATTCCCATGGAAAGCTCCGGCAGGCTTAGGCCGCAGTTTTGCTGCAGCTGGTCACGCAGTTCTCGCAGTGCGGCAAAGATACGGCGCAGTTCACTTTCCTCGGCTTGATATGGGGCTATAGTCATTAGCCCCAGGCATTTTACCGCGCCCTCCTGGCAAATTTCCAGCAGCGGCTCGACCTGTTCGGGCTCCAGTCCGAATTTGCTGTCTTCTCCGGAGATATTGACTTCCAGCAGCACTGTGGCTTTGCTCTGCAGTTCTTCGGCGATACGCTTGATTCTTTGCAGCAGTTTCATCGAGTCTACCGAGTGTATGATGGCATTGCTTTGCAAGGCGGCTCGAACTTTGTTCTGTTGCAGGTGTCCAATCAGGTGCCAGTTTATGTTTTCGGGCAGCACTGTGGTTTTGGCGCAAAGCTCCTGCACGCGGTTTTCAGCGAAGTGTCGCTGTCCGGCCTCGTAGGCCTCGAGGATGCGCTCGGCGGCAATCGTTTTGCTGACCGCCAGCAACTTGATCTGCTCAATTGGTCTGGCGCTGCGTTGCGCCGCCGCTGCCATGCGTGTCTTGACACGCTCCAAATTCTCTCTTATCGTACTCATTACTACTGCTCAAGGTTGGGAATTTACGGCTTACGGCATTATATTACAAGGTTTTTTGACTTTTGCCATATTCTCAATTTTGTTGAGAGCCGCCGCGTTTTCCATAAGATAATGGTTCAATGCTGTTTCACCATGAATTCATGCGGGCGGCTCAGAGGCGGACAAAGCATGTCTACATCATCAGGTCATGATTCATCCGGCCAGGGCGCTGCCAGGCCGCCGCTGCCCCCCTGTCTGCCCCGAGAGGACTATGCCCACCGTTACGGTGAAAGGCGTCAGCCCAGCCCGCGGGAGTTTTGGCGCGAGCAGACCCTGGCCGACTGGCTGGGGCCGGAGCGCAAAAACGAGGTGTTTGCGGCAATGAGGCCGGAAAAGGCCGGCATGCCTGCGCTGGTGGACCAGGTTTTGGAGCGTTTTGTCACCGGCGAGGTCGAGTTTCTCGAGCGCCTGCGCAACTCTTGGAAGGGTCTTTTTGGCGCCGCCGTGGCGGCGCATTCCAGTCCGGTTGACTTAAAAGACGGTGTTTTGTATGTGGAGGTCAGCTCGGCCAGCTGGCTTTACGCCTTTGAGAGGGAGGAAAAAAGCCGCATCCGCGCAGTGCTCCTGCAACACAGCAAGGGGAGCATTAACGACTTGCGCTTTGTGCAAAGGGGGCGTTTCAGCCGCTGAACAAGCAAAGGCAGCCCGGCTGCCTAGCCTATAGATTTGCATTGGAATTACATTCATGATAAAAAAAACACTTTTGCTTCTTCTGCTATGCTTGCATGGCAGTTTTTTTATATTTGCCGCTGAAGAGACCGTGGCCGAGATGCTCGCCGCCGAATTTAGCCTGCCGCAGGCGAGCACACGCGAGAAGATAGTCAGCAAGCGGGTCTTCGAGCTGCTCTTTTCCAGCCATTACCAAAAATATAAGATCACCCCGGATATTTCGGCGCAATGGTATGAGAACTATTTCAAGCTTTTAGACTATAACAAGGTGTTTTTTCTGGCCTCCGACCTGGAGGAGTTCCGCAGCTACGAGCGGATTTTATGGAACTCGAGGGAACGCAGCGTTAATCTGGAGCTGGCCTTTTTGGTTTATGAGCGTTTTGTGCAGCGTATGCAGCAATGGGCCCTCTACTCAATAGAATGCCTGTATAAGGAGCCAGATTTCAGCGTGAAAGAGTATCTGCCCACTGAAAGCGACCAGGCGCAATGGCAGGATAGCATAGAGGACTTGCAGGAACTCTGGCGTCTGCGCGTCAAAAACCTGCTTTTGCTCGACAAGCTGCAAAGCCTCGAGCGCGAGAATAATGATGATAAGGGGGCCGACGATGACAAGCCGGCCTGGATGCAGGACGGTTTTGTCGAGCGTCAGGCCAAGAGCTTTGCGCGCAGCTACAAGCGCCGCCAGGAGTATGAGTCCATACAGATACTCGAGGTTTTTATGAGCGCTCTGGCTCAGCTTTTCGATCCGCATTCGGCTTATATGGCGCCGGCAACCAAGGATAATTTTGACATAGATATGAGCTTGTCTCTGCAGGGCATAGGGGCGACCTTGACCAGCATAGGCCCATATACCGTGGTGGACAGCGTGGTCAGCGGCGGGCCGGCCGACAAAAACGGGCAGCTCAAAGAGGGCGACCGCATCGTCGCGGTGGCGCAGGACGGTGAAGAGCCGGTGGACGTGGTGGATATGCCGCTGAACCGGGTGGTCAGCCAGATACGAGGGCCGAAAAACACCATGGTGCATCTCACCGTAATGCCCGAGGGCAGCAATAGCAAGCAGATAGTGAGCATCCTGAGAGACGAGATCAAGCTCAAAGACCAGGAGGCGCAGGCCGAAATCCGCCTGCTGAAAAACCCTGAGGGCGAGGGCGATTTTCGCGTGCTGGTACTTTATCTGCCTACTTTCTATAGTGATTTCTCGGCGCGCTCGCGCAAGGAAGAGGACTATACCAGCTCTTCGCGAGACATACTCAGGCATATTAACAAGGCCAAGGCGGAAGGCGAGCTGGACGCGGTTGTCCTGGACCTGCGAGGAAATGGCGGCGGCAGCCTGGACGAGGCGGTCAAGCTGGCCGGCCTGTTTCTGGACGGCGGCCCAGTCGTGCAGGTGAAATATTACCGCGGCCAGATTGAAAAACTCAGCGCTCCCAACCGTAGCGCCGCCTATAAGGGGCCGCTATGTGTGCTGGTGGACAAGTTCAGCGCCTCTGCCTCCGAGATCGTGGCCGCCGCCTTGCAGGACAGCGGGCGTGCCCTGGTGCTCGGCGACAAGTCAACGCATGGCAAAGGCACGGTGCAGACGGTTTTCGAGCTGGAGCGCGACGCGCAGATACGCCTGGCCTCGGCACTGCTGCAAAAGCAAGCCATAGGCTCGCTGAAGTTCACCATCGGCAAGTTTTATCGCATCAACGGCAGTTCCACCCAGGTAAAGGGGGTTATTCCGGACCTGGTTTTTCCCGCCTTCAGCGACCATATGGAAGTGGGCGAGGCGCGCCTGCCACACGTGATGCCCTGGGACGAGATCGCCGCCGCCAAATATAAGCTGAGCGCCTACAGCGAGCAGAACCGGGCGGCCCTGCCCGCATTGCAGGAATTTATACAGCAGTATATGCATGACTCCGCGGCTTTCACGGAATTTCTCGCCGATGTTAAATTCTACGCCGAGCTGCGCCGGCAAAAGCTGCTGCCTCTCGAGCTGGAGGAGCGGCAGGCCTACCAAAAGAAGGAGAAAGAGGCCGCCGCCATGTATCGCAAATTCCAGGCGCAGCGGAAGAACTCCTCGCGCAGCCGCAGGGCGCGGCGCAATCAAGAGAAGCTGGACGCCGAGCTGGAGTCTGAAAGCGTGCCGCCGCAGGACCTGATCCTGGATGCGAGCCTGGCCGTCATGCAGAAAATGCTCAGCGACAAAGCAGAGCTTGCTGAAGGCGAGGCCGCTTTGCAGGCCCGGCGCGAGGCCGCCGAATGAGGAATGGCCAGGTTTTTTGGACACGAAGACACACGAAGGCAGAGCAAATTTTTTAACTGCGTTTTTGCTGCTGTTGCGCGCAAACTCAAAGGATATGAATATGAGTACTTTGACCGATAAGTTTTTTCGTCGCGGCAATGATTTTCTGGGCACTCAGGTGCCGGTGATTTGCGGAGCGATGACTTGGATTAGCGAGCCTAACCTGGTTTCTGCGGTCTGCAATGCCGGCGCCTTCGCCAGCCTGGCCGGGGGCAATTGCCCGCCGGATATCCTCGAGTCGCAGATCGAGCAGACCCGCAGCCTGACCCGGGCGGCATTCGGCGTGAATGTCATCACCATCTCGCCGGCCTATCATGCCCAGCTGGAGATGCTGCAGCGCAATCCGGTGCCCGTGGTTATCTTTGCCGGCGGCATACCGCGCGGCGACGAGATCGCCATGATGAAGGCGGCAGGCAGCAAGGTGATGTGCTTTGCGCCGGCCTTGGCCGTGGCCAAGAGAATGCTTAATTACGGCGTGGATGCCCTGATCCTCGAAGGCACCGAAGCCGGCGGACACATAGGCCTGGTGGGGCTGAACGTGCTGATACAAGAGGTCTTGTTTAATTTTGACGAGGCGCTTATCTTTGTGGGCGGCGGCATCGCGACCGGGCGCTTCTGCGCACACCTCTTTATGATGGGGGCCGCCGGCGTGCAGCTGGGCACCAGGTTCGCCATCGCCGAGGAAAGCTGCGCGCACTATGAATTCAAAAAAGCCATGCTGCGAGCCGACGCCAGAGACGCGGTCTCGCCTGGCTCCATTGACGAGAGGCTGCCGGTCGTCCCGGTCAGAGCCTTGAAAAACCAGGGTTTGAAACGCTTTGGGCAGCTGCAGCTGGACCTTATCGGCATGCTGAATCAATCGCATATAGACTTGAAGGATGCCCAGGTCCAGGTGGAGAAGTTCTGGATCGGGGCCTTGCGCCGCGCCGTGCAGGACGGCGATGTTGACAACGGCTCGATGATGGCCGGCCAGGCGGTGGGCCTGCTCAAAAAGGTCGAGACTGTGCAGGAGATCATCGACGATCTTTCGCAGGGCGTCGAGCTGGAGCTGCAAAAAGTCAAGACCCTGCTGATGTAGACCGCGTCCAAAAAGCACTTGAGCCACTAAGGCACACGAAGGGGGGGGAGGACACGAAGGGACACAAAGGGGCACGAAGGGACACTAAGGGCTTATGCGGCGCCTGCGGCGCCGCATAAGCCGCTTGCCCGTTTTGGTTTGTTGGGAAAAGGGGGCCGGACAAAGCAAAAAAACTCGATGAAATTGTTTAAAAACGCAAATTTTCTGCTAAAATTCTAATTTTAGACGAAGACTACTTGGTGTGTCTTAGTGTAGCTTCGTGTGTCTTCGTGTCCAAAATTCCGCCAGGCACCCTTTTTGGACGGGGTCTAATGTAGAGGCGGGGGTAGGTCACTAAGAGACACGAAGAAGCACTAAGAGACACTAAGAGAGTAAAGCGCAGTTTCTGCGGTTCAGGTTTCTAGCACATTCAACCGGGGCAAAACCATGTCTGGCTTGTTTCCATTTCAGCGCGTCACGCGCACCTACCGGCATCTGGGCCGGATGCGGCGCATTTTAGCGGTGCTGTTTAGGAACGGCTTTGGTTTTATGTTTGACAAGCTGCGCGGCCTGGTGCCCGAGGGCAAGAGCGCCGGCAACTGGGAGGAGCTGGCCAGCTCCCCGGTAAGCCTGCCGGAGCGGCTGCGCCACGTGATGACTGAACTGGGGCCTACCTTCGTCAAGGCCGGCCAGATACTGGCTGGGCGGCCCGACCTCATCCCGCATGAGTATGTCGAGGAGTTCGCCAAGCTGCAAGACCAGGTGCCCCCCTTTCCCTTTGAAACCGTGCGCCAGATCATCAAGCGCGAGTTTGGCGTCGAGCTCGAAGAGCTATACAGTGAGTTTGACCAGGAGCCTATAGCCGCCGCCTCCATAGCGCAAGGACACCGAGCCAGGCTGCATGACGGCAGCGAGGTCTTTGTCAAAGTGCGCAGGCCGGATATTGAACAGAGCATCAGAGCCGACTTGGAGATACTGGGCTTCCTGGCCGACTACCTCGAAAAACAAAACCCGGAGCTGCGTTTCTGGAACCCAGGCAAAATCGTCGAGGAGTTTTCGCGGCGCATCGAGGAGGAGCTTAATCTTGACCTCGAGCTGGCCAATATCCAGTGTTTTGCCAGGCAGTTCAGGGGGCGCGAGGGGCTGCTGGTGCCCAAAGTCTGGCCCAAGCTCTCCTCGGGTATGGTGCTTACCATGCAGTATGTGCGCGGCTGCAAGGCCAGCGAGCTGGAGCGGCTCCCTGAATTTGGCTTGGACCCGCTGAAAATCAGCCGTCTGGGAGTGGACCTGCTGCTTGAGCAGTTTTTCCTGCATGGTTTCTTTCACTCTGACCCGCATCCGGGCAACATCTTTTTTCTGCCCGGCAATCGCATCTGCTATGTTGATTTTGGCCAGGTTGGCCGTGTTTCGATTGAGGAGCGCGAGGCCTTTGCCGGACTGCTGGGCTGCTGCCTGAGGCGCAACTTCCGCAAGGCCGCCCGCCTGCTATTGGAGCTGGTGGAATATGAGCAGGAGCCGGAGCTGGGCGACTTGGAGAGAGACCTGGAGGCCTTTACCGACCATTATCTCTACCGCGAGATCGAGGATGTCAAAACCCAGAGCGTGCTGCAGGAGTTCTACCGTCTCTGCACCCGGCACCGGGTAGGTTTGAAGTCGCATATTTATCTGATGCTGAAGGCGATGGGCGAGTCTGACATGCTTGGCAGGCAGTTGGACCCCGCCTTTAACATCATCCGGCAGCTGCGCCCCTTCCTGTTGCGCGTCTTCTTGCGCAGTCTCAATCCGGCAAAAAAGGGCGGTCGCCTGCTCGAACATTACGAGGAGCTGCAGGATTTTTTGCGCCTTATGCCCAAACAGCAGAAGAGCTTCTGGCAACAATGTCTGGAGGGCAAGTTGCAATTTAATAGCCGCTTGCTGGGCCTGGAGCGGCTGGAAGACTTTCTCAAACATGGCTTGAACCGCATCAGCATCGCCCTCATTCAGGTAGGGCTGCTGATCGCCTCCGCCCTGGTTATCCACGCCAATCACCCGCCCATGCTGTTGGGGCTGCCGCTAGTCGCCTTGATTGGCATAGGCTGTTCGCTGGCCTTGTTTGTCCTGATGTACTTGGACATGGTCAGGCGGCGCTGATAGCTAGTGCCCGTCCAAAAAGCACTTGAGCCATTAAAGCACACGAAGGGGGAGGACACTAAGGGACACGAAGAGACACGAAGGCACACTAAGGGCTTATGCGGCGCCTGCGGCGCCGCATAAGCCGCTTGCCCGTTTTGGTTTGTTG
>JAAZIY010000272.1 GCA_012800625.1 Lentisphaerota bacterium | reverse complement strand
TGTACCGCAAAAAAGAGCTGTTTTGCCTTTAGCACAATTTACTACAAAGCATCTTATCTAATTGCGCCGTAGGCGCATAACCATGCTTAACCCCAGGCTTTAGCCTGGGGTGCAGACAGCCATCAAAACCGGCGCCTCGTAGAGGCGCTACTATGTCTCCCTTTTTTGGACGGGGGTCTATGTACAAGAAAAACCCGGATAAACTGTATAGCAAGAAAGCGAATCTGTTCAGCAAAGTTTAACAATTAATTTTTTCACAATTCCTAAGGGCTTTTTGGACCGGGGCTAAACAAGGCCACAGGGATCATGCCGCCAGCGGTCCTTCAGCCCTCCATTGGGTCCAGAGGGAAGATAGGTCTTTTGCAGTTGACGAAGTTCAGGTTGGCGATCTTCTGCTCTGATTTCCCCGGGACTTCAACATCGTATATGCGCCCGGCGATTTTCTCGAAGGCATGTCTGAAATGCACTGATGATTTGACCACGATGATGCTACAGCTTGCCGGGTCAATACCGCATGCCCGGATGCCTTCCTCAGACCAGGTTTGGGCGAATCCGCTGCTCACAATGACATACATATCGTCAATGATCAGCGCAGCCAGCTTGCCTATGCGCCGAAAATCTCGGCTGAGCTTGCCCGGCGGGTCATAGACCCCGTTTGAGAGCGACTTCACCCAGGCCTTTTTTTTGATTGCCGCGCCGCAAAGCTCCGGGAAGAATTTGCCGCCAATGGAGACCTCGATGCAGGCTCCCACCCCGGCCTTTTCGGCCTGGGCGACGGTTTCCGGCGAGCGCATGTAGGCGATCAATGCCCCTTTTACCCTGCGTTCCAAGAGCCGGCGCAGTATATGCGTGTTGTCGCCTGGCGCGCCGCCGCCGGGGTTATCCCAGCAGTCGGCAAAAACCACCGGGTACAGCTCTGGCTGAGCCAGAGCCTGGTCTATGGCATAGTCCAAGTCTACATATTCGCGCAGCAAGCTTTGCCGCTGCTGCCAGATATCGTCGCCGATGCGGCGCAGGATGCTCTGCCCTTGCTGGGCGTTTTGGTCGGTGATTGCCAAAATGCAGACGCCGCTTTCATAAATATCGGCGCAGAAGAATCCGTAGGCGATACTGACGCTGAGCACGCCGGGTTCCTGTTCAAATTGGCGGCACTGCTGTTGAAACCCATTGATGACCGGATGCGCACTGGGAAGAAACTCGCAAAGCAAGGGCAGCTTGCGCGCCTGCATCAAAGGGCGTATCTTGCCGTCTAGAGTATCCAGCAGCAAGGCGGCAGCTTCTCGACCGCGCTGATCAGCATCAATATGCGGACAAGTATGATAATTAATCAGGATATTGGCGTTTTTCAGCATCTTTTCAGTGATATTGGCATGCAGGTCCAGGATGGCGGCAATTGGTGTGCCCTCACCCAGCTCGGCACGCAGTGCCGCCAACAGGTCCCCCTCGGCGTCATCGTCGTCGTCAAGCGCCATGGCTCCGTGCAGTGAAAGCAAGACCGCGTCAATGCGTTCTTCCTGGCGGCAAAGCCGCAGCAGCTCGCCCTTAATATGCTCATGTGCCGAGCGCTCGCAGCGCCCCCAGGGCTGTGCCCAGGCATAAAGGCCAGGAATTACCTGCACATCAGTACGCTTGCTAAGAACTTCGTAAAAGGCCGCATTTGTGCCGCGCAGCCGGCTAAAGTCCGCTGACTCGAGAAATTTCTCGGGATCGCCGAAGGCCTCCAGCTTGGTGGTCATGGGATTAAAGGTGTTGGTCTCCTGCCCGTAGCAGGCAATCAGAATCTTGTACATGCTGACTCCGTAAATCTAGGTTTTTGAAATAGTAAAACAAACCGCGTACAAAAAGCGGCTCAGGCGGGATTTTGGACACAAAGATACAAAAGGCACACGAAGCCGCAGCAAGTCTTTCCAAGCTTTGATGGCAGGGCAGCCGGCCTCTTAATAAGCAAAAACCGCTCCACAATTTTTGCCCGGCTTAAGTTAATTTCGTTTTTTTAGCTTGCAAAAAACAATACTTGCCTTAGCTTAACTGCTTTGTGCGCTTGTCTGTAGACCGCTAAGCTAATTGCTAAGATGACCCGGAATAATATGGCAGGCTTTTGCGTTTAGACAAGTTGATTTTGCTATACAACTAATTTTTGGAGGATAGTACTGTGTCAAAAAAAATAGTGCAACGTTTCAGCTTTTTTGCTTTTCTTCTACTGTTTAGCCTGCTGCAGGCAGCAGAAGTGAAAAGTGTGAAATATGTGTTTCTCTTCATTGGCGACGGCATGTCCATCCCGCAGCGCATGATGACTGACGAGTATTTGCAACGAACTGAAAAACGAGGCCTGCTTATCAATCAGCTGGAATGCCAGGGCTTGACCAGAACCAGCGCCGCAAATGCCTTCATTACCGATTCAGCAGCCAGCGGAACCGCTATAGCCTGCGGTGAAAAAACTAATAATGGTCGCATAGGCATGGACGCCAGCGGCAAAAATAAGCTGGTGTCATCCGCAGAAGTGGCTAGAGATAACG
>JAAZIY010000271.1 GCA_012800625.1 Lentisphaerota bacterium | reverse complement strand
TCTTTAACCTTGGTTCGGATTTCCTGAGTGATAGCACCGAGGCAAACAGTACTCCAATTGTCAGAGGCGTTATCCACGAACCACGATTTGAAAATGGCCTGGGCCATCTGCTCTAAATGATTGTTTATCGCTCTATTTTCAGCAATCCGAGCGTCCAGAGCGGCCAGTGTGTCAGCAATCTCAATCTGTATGTCAAGCGGTAGGTCGGGGACTTCATACCGCATTATCGCAGCTTTGTCGCCTCTCGGCATCTTGGTTCCCTTCGCCGTAGCTGTGGCGTAGTCAAAGAAGGTGTTATCCGAGAGCAGATAATAAAGAAAGCTCGAGTAGACATTCTCCTTTGCCCGAAACACCAGCACATCATTAGAGCAACCGCCGTCACGGTCGGCATGCCAAATTTTTCTGAAGTAAGGACGTATATTGGAGACCAACACGTCCTCCGCCTGGTAGGCTTGCGTCTGGTTGACGCTCGGCAGTCCCGCCGAGCGGGTTATGCCTTCCTTGTTCTGTAGCATATTCTCCGTGGAGATATAACTGGTCAAGTCCAGGTCAGCGACAGCGATCCGTCCCTCGGCGAAAGTGCAAATATCAGAGAGTTTAGATTTCATACCCAATTGCTCCCAGTTTTTTGCGGATTTCCTCTTCCAGTTTATGGGAGCGCTTGAACATTTCAGAGAGTTCGCCGGTCAGCCGCGCCATTTTTTCCTCGAAGGGTTCGCCGTCGTCCTCCTGCTCTTCGATGCCGACGTAGCGTCCTGGTGTAAGAATGTATTCCTGTTTGGCAATTTCTTCTGTTGTTACCGCTGCACAAAAGCCCTTCACGTCTTCAAGCGTCCCTTTGTCGAACTCCTCAAATGTAGCGGCAATTTTGGCAATGTCTTCGCTGCTCATCTCGCGCAGACGGCGGTTGACCATCGTGCCCATTTTGCGGGCGTCGATGAACAAGGTCTTGCCTTTCTGCGTTTTGTTGCGGCTGATGAACCAGAGGGACACGGGGATTTGGGTTGTATAAAATAACTGCGTGGGCATGGCAATAATGCCTTCCACGAGCTCGTCTTCGACGATCTTCTTGCGGATTTCGCCCTCGCCGCCACTCTGAGAAGAGAGCGAGCCATTGGCAAGCACCATACCGATTTTGCCGTTTGGCGCAAGATGGGAAATCATATGCTGCAACCATGCGAAGTTGGCGTTCCCGCTCGGCGGCAAGCCGTACTTCCAGCGCGGGTCGTCGTTTAGGCTGCCGTCGTTCCAGTCGGAAAGGTTGAAGGGCGGATTAGCAAGGATGAAGTCGGCTTTTAGGGTTTTGTGCAGGTCGTTATGGAAAGTGTCGGCATTATATGCTCCAAGGTCGGCTTCAATGCCACGGATTGCGAGATTCATCAAAGCCATTTTGCGAGTGGTCGGATTAGAGTCCTGTCCGTAGATGGACAAGCTGTTGATGTTGCCGGAGTGGTTTTCCACGAACTGTGCCGACTGCACATACATTACACCGGAACCGCAGCATGGGTCGTACACGCGTCCCTTGAAGGGTTGGAGCACTTCAACAAGCGTGCGCACCACGCAGGCCGGTGTGTAGAACTCACCGGCGCGCTTGCCTTCCTGCTCGGCGAACTTTGCGAGACAGTATTCATATGTGCGACCAAGGATATCCTTGTCCGTGCCGTGCTCTATCATCTGAATGTTGGTGAAAAGGTCAACAACATTCCCCAGGCGTCGTTTATCTAGCTCTCCACGTGCATAGTTTTTTGGCAGGATGTCTTTCAGCCGCTTGTTTTCTTTTTCAATTGCCCGCATGGCGTCATCAATGATCGTACCGATTTCCTCTTTGCGCGCCGCTTCGGAGATAACGCTCCAGCGCGCTGTGGGCGGCACGAAGAAAACATTCACTTCCGCATATGCGTCCTTGTCTTCCACGTCGTCGTCATCGGCAAGCAGCTCTTGATAGCGCTCCTCGAACTTGTCCGATATATATTTTAGGAAAATAAGTCCCAGCACGACGTGCTTATATTCAGCAGCGTCCATGTTGCCGCGCAAGATATCAGCCGCGGCCCAAATTTGCTGTTCAAAGCCTATGCTCGCCGTATTATTTCCGTTGGCCAATTATTTTTCCTCCTTTACTGTCTCAAACTAGACCCCGTCCAAAAAGCGGGGCATAGTAGCGCCTCTACGAGGCGCCTTTTGATGGCTGCCTGCACCCCAGGCTAAAGCCTGGGGTTAAGCATGGTTATGCGCCTACGGCGCAAGTAGATGTACGATTTTATGGTCTCTTATGTTAAGGACAAAGTGGCTCGTTTCTGTGGCAAAACTCATCAGATGATCCTGATTTTGACAGTAGTATTGACCTAGGCTGGTTAATCGCAAAAGCAAAATTCACCTGAAAAATGCAGATTTTGGAAGAAATTCTAATTCTTTCTCTGGGGGATTCAGTCCATTTGGTGCCCCGAAGGGGCAACCTAATACAACCCAGGGTAAGCGAGGACGTAGGCCGAGCGACACCCTGGGTAAAAGCCCCCCCTGAATCCGGCGCCCTGCAGGGGCGCCACAAATTATTGTAGCGCCTTTCAGGCGCAGGTTTTGGAGGGTATCCTGTTCCCCAGGCACTTCGCCTTTCAGGCTCCGCACCTGGGGTTATTATAGTATGGCGCTTCGCGCCATGGAGAGAACATTTTTTTATAAAAAATTGCAGAATTTCACGCGGCTCCAATGTTTTTTTGGGGGATGAAACCGTTTTATTAGAAAACTTGAAATTCTAGTTTATCTGCTTACTCGGCTTCCTCTTAGTGTGCCTTTGTGTGTCTTTGTGTCCAATTAGCTTTTAGCAGCAGCGCGGTTTCAAAATGCGCGGTGCGCGGGAACATATCGAATATGGCGAGTTTTTCGACCGCATACTTGTTTTTGGCGCAGAGTATTTTCAGGTCCCTGGCCAGGGTGGCCGGATTGCAGGCGACGTAGCAGACATAGCGCGGCTTGAACTTGAGTATGCTGTGCAGCACTTTTTCATGACAGCCGCTTCTGGGTGGATTCAGTAGCAGCAGGGTTTGCTTGGCCGGCAGCGTTTTGAGTTCCTTGGGCAGCGCAATTTCGCTTTTCTGCCTGATTATGCGGCAGCCCAGGGCTCGCTGTGCCAGATTGTACGAGGCGGCTTCGCAGGCCTGCGGGTCGCTTTCGATGAGCACGCGTTCGCGGTAGGGCGCTCTGAGTGCCAGGCAGTAGGTGCCCGCTCCGCCATAGGCGTCTACCAGGGTGTCGGCTTCCAGCTCAAGGGCCCAGCCCTCCAGCACTTGGAAAAGCTTGTCGGCGACAGCCGGATTGACCTGCCAGAAGCTGCCCAGGGGCACGCTGACTTGCTCTGCGTGGATTTGTTCTTTCAGCCAGGAGACATTGACCGGTGCGCGGCCAAAGAAGTAGTGGCATTTGCCGTCGGCGCTGGCTCTTAGCGTTAGGCTGCCGGGGATTTCTTTTTTGGCGTTCTGCTTGGCCCAGGCGCTGCGCAGCGCCTTGCCGAGATTCTGGTTGATGACAGGCATGGCCAGCGGGCACTCGCGCACGGTGAAAAAACGCTGTTCATCCTTGAGGCAATAGCCGTAGCTCAGATGCACGCCGTGGTCGTCTCTAACCGCCTCACTGGGTTCGAGCTTAAGCTTGTTGCGGTAGCCGTAGAGCTGCGGCGCCGGGCAGGCCGGGCTAAGCTCGGGCAGCTGCGAGAGGCCGCCGACTCGGGCAAGCAGGTCATAGAGCTGCTTTTGCTTGGCGGCAAATTCGGCCTGATAGCTTATATGCTGATAGGCGCAACCGCCGCAGCGCCCAAAATGTTTGCATTCCGCTGGTATGCGTTCGGGGGAGGGCTGTAGTATGTCGATAATGCGGGCGCGAAAATAAGACTTACGCGCCAGGCTGATCTCGACGAGAAGCTTGTCGCCTATGGCGGCAAAGGGCACAAAGACCACGGCGCCGTTGGCGGCGCGCCCCAGCCCGTCGCCGCCGAAGCTAAGCTCGCTGATCTCTAGTTCTAATTGGGTTCCTAATTCTAACATATCAATAAAAATGCTTCAAAGCTAAGGTTAAGGCAGTCTTTTTTCGGACGCTAAGATAGACCCCGTCCAAAAAGGTCATAACGCCGAAAGGCTGTTAGTGGCGCCCCTACAGGGCGCCGAATTCGGGGGGGGCCTTTACCCAGGGTGGCGCTCGGCCTGCGGCCTCGCTTACCCTGGGCTTTATTAGGTTGCCCCTTCGGGGCACCATGTGACAGATTCTCAAGAAAAAATTGAAATTTCAGACGAAGACTACTTGGTGTGTCTTAGTGTAGCTTCGTGTGTCTTCGTGTCCAAATTCCTGCCAGGCCAGCTTTTTGGACGCGGTCTAAGACATACTTTTGGTCTGGCGCATGATTATGTCAAAAAACTCGAACAGATATGCCTCTGACATATTGTGGCGCTGTGCGAAGGCCTTGATTTTTGTCCGCAGCTGTGCGTCGTCGCCGCTTTCGGCCAGTTCCCCGCCTTGTTTTCCAGTGATTTGGGAGATTTGACTAGCCAGCGCATGGCGCGCGCCTAGCGCTTCGAGCAGTCTTACATCGAGCTGGTCGATTTTCTGTTTCAGGCGGCTAAGGCTGTTGCGTTCGTCCTCGGCCTGGAACTGCGGGTTGTTAAGTACGAGTTTATCCAACAGTGCTTCGAGCTGCTTCGGGTTCAATTGCTGCGCCACATCGCTGAGGGCCTTGCTCGGGTCGTAGTGTGTCTCTATCATCAGACCCTGAAAATTACGGTTCATGGCTTCTTGACAGACGGAGAAGACCATGCTTGCGTCTCCGGCGATATGGCTGGGGTCGCAGATATAGGGCAGCTCGGGGAATATCTGCCTGAATTTCTGCAGCAGCTCCCACTCTGGTTCATAGCGCCATTTGCTTGGTCTGCGATTGACGAAGCCGCGCAGGATGACGCCGAGTTTTTTAACGCCGTTGCTGCGCAGTCTTTCGCAGGCGGCCACCCAGGCTCCCAGGTCCGGGGTAATGGGGTTTTTGATGAAGATAGGTGTATCGATGCCGCGCAGGGCCTGGGCCAGCTCTTCCACTGCAAATGGGTTCACTGTGGTTCTTGCTCCCAGCCAGAGCACATCCACGCCGGCATTCAGGACCTCCTCGAGGTGTGCGGGGCGGTCGATTTCAATGGCCAGGGGCAGTCCGCTCAGCTCTTTGGCTTCCTGCAGCCATTCCAGGGCGACATTGCCGGCGCCGGCGAAGCCTTCGGCCAGGGTGTGCGGTTTCCAGACGCCGGCCCGGAAGAGGCTCAGGGGCAGGTGTGCCAGTGCCTGGGCGGTGGCGAGCACCTGTTCGCGGCTTTCGGCGCTGCATGGCCCGGCGATCAGAAAAGGACAGCCGCTGAAGGTTTTCAGGCCCCATTGGCTCAAGCTGTCAAAAGCAGTGTTCATAATGCTGTCCGGACTATCATTTTAGACGGTGTTTGACTATTGTTCATACAGGCTTTCCAGGTGCAGCTTCAGGCCTTGGGCGATGGGTGTCTTCGGCGTCTCCAGGCAGTCCAGCCGAATTTTATCCAGGCTGTATACCCTGTGACAGAGGAATGACTTATGCTCGGGGTGTTCCTGCCTATACTGCAGTACCGGGAGTTCCTCGATATTGAGTTTGCGCTGCAAGAGTGCGGCCAGTATTTCGTAGTATTGCACTGATTCAATGATGTCCGGGCCGGCGCAGTTATATATTTGCGCATTGCAGCAGGGTGAGAAGACGCTGCTGAGTACCAGTCTGGCCAGGTCATCGACATAGATTGGCTGCTGCAGAAACTTGCCGGCGCCGACCAGGGACAGCGGGCGCTCGGCCAGCAGGCTCTGGAGCAGCTCCGGGTCTCTGCCGTGTTTGGGCAGGCAGCCCAGCTTTGAGCCAGGGCCGTAGACATGGCAGGGACGGAAGATGCTCCAGCGCGAGAAATGCGGCTCGGCGCGCAGGAACTCCAGTTCGCAGCGGCGTTTATGCGCGCCGTAGCTGTCATTCTGCAGAAAATGCGGGTTGTTTTCCGGCTGCGGAAACTGTCTTTTATCCGGGTCGAAGACGAAATCGCTGGAGAT
>JAAZIY010000270.1 GCA_012800625.1 Lentisphaerota bacterium | reverse complement strand
CCAGCTTAAGACCAATCTTGGGGGCAGCTGCGGGAGCCGGAGTGACCTTGACCGTGGCTCCGGCCGAGTCGGAGGGCGGCATGGGCTTGACAGCCACGGTTTGATCAGCAACCGGGGCGGCAGGCTCGGCAGCCTCGGCGGCAGCGGGGCGGATTTTCAAGGCAGCCGGCTTGGGCACCTCGGGCTTGGCCTCTTCGGCTTTTTCCGGCGCAGCCGCCGGCATGGGCGGTTTTTTGACTGCTAGCTTAATGGTGGAGCTGGACAGCGGTTTTTCGCTTTCGGCCGGCTTGGCCTCTTCGGCCTTCGGCATGCTTAAGGGGGCGGGAGCTTCCGGCGCGCTTTCCTTGGGGGCTGGTTTGCTCACTTGCAGCGTGCTGGTTTCAGTGGGCAGTCCCGGGCTGGCCTCGCTGTCTTTGTCGCCCACGTAGCTTTGCTCTGGATACACGGCGGCCAGGCTGGTGGTGGCTCCCGGCTTGATGCTGATGGCCGGCTTTTCTTCGGGCGGGGCAGGCGCGGGTTCGCTTTCCGGCGCGCTCAGCGGCACATTGGCCAGAGGAGCCTGGGCAGTGGGCGGCAGGGTGCCGGGTCTGGGGGTGGCGCGCACTACTTTCAGGCGCACGGTCTCGCTCTTTTTCTCGGGAGTCGCCGCGGCGGGCGCGGATTTTATGCCGTCCAGCTTCTTCAGCTTGCTGGTACTGGTGTCTCGCAGGCTGATGGGGTCGACATAGTCGGCGGCCTTTTGTGTCTGGCCGGCCTTGGGCGCCTCGCTGTCCGCCGCCGGCTGTGCCGGCGGCGGGGTTTTCAGCCTTCCGGTGTCTACTTTGAAGCGGTTGGTGTCGGTGTTGCGCAGTCTAAGCTTGCCGGGGTCCGGGTTTTTGCTGTCCATGATATTACTCCAAAAAGCTGTCTGGGCGCTGATACCCTTTATATTGCTTATTATCAGCCGATACAAAGATAACACATGATTGCGCTTTTGGCAAGTGGCGAGCCTGAATTTTTTTGGGACACGAAGACACACAAAGCTACACTAAGTCACACTAAGGAACTATGAAAATTTAACTTGTCAAGTTGAGTTGTTTCTGGTTAGTATGTACAAGAAAAAGCCGAATATACTGTATAGAAAGAAAGCGAATCTGTTCAGCAAAATTTAACAATTTATTTTTTCATTATTCCTTAGTACCGGTGCGCAGCACTGATACGGTACTTTTATGTGATTTGTTGTGTTGGACACAGAGCTTGGGGCGGTTTATGTCTTGCTGGCGGGGGCGCGAAGCGCCTCTTTTAATCTGGCCGGCAGTGGCGCTCCGCGTCATGTTCTGAGGTCTACCAGTGCCCTGCCGTGTGCTGATACTGGTACTGTGTCATGTGCTGACACCGTGCCGTGTGTCACTGCTGCACCCTATGACATGCTTGGAACTATGAAAATTTAACTTGTTAAGTTGAGTTGTTTCTGGTTAGTATGTACAAGAAAAACTCGAATTATTTTTTCATAATTCCTAAGTCACACTAAGTTTTTGAGTGCTTTGCTTGTTTTTTTAACTTTGACACTTTCCGGTTTCCTGTAATGAAGCTATAGTATGAGAATGTTTTTACCCTGGAATCGGAGTCAATGGAAACCAGCGAACAAATTCTTTTGGCCGCCAGCGAGCTTTTTGCCCTGCGCGGTTATCATAAGGTGACGGTGGCGAGCATCTGCAGGAAGGTCGGCATCAATGTGGCCTCGGTGAGCTATCATTTTGGCGGCAAACAGAATTTATACGCCGAGGTATGGCGGCATCTGTATGCGGAGTCGCAGAAGGTTTTACAGTCCATAATGGAGGGCGCCAGCAGCCCCGAGCAGCGTTTGTACGCTTGGTTGCGCTACAAGGTGTCAGCCGCCTTGTCTTCGCCAGGCAAGCCGCATTGGTTCACGCGCCTGTCGCATTATGAGGTCGCCGACCCCAGCCCTTTGCACAACCAGCTGGTGCGCGATTATCTGATGGATGTCAGGGAGCGCTATGTCGAGGTCATCAAGAGCTTTTTGGGCGAGGATGTAGACCCGGTGCTGCTCTATCAGGCCCTGCTTTTTCTGCATGGGCCCATAGCCGACTTGCTTAGATTCCGCATTAGCCTTGAGATAAAAAGTATCAGTGATGCCGGTAAATGCCCGTTTTTTGAAAAGATGCGGGTCTTTAACGACGATCCGGAGAAGCTCTTGCAGAGGCTCTATAATTACGTCCTGGCTGGCTTGCGAGCACTGCAGGGGGAGAGGGAGGACGCGAAGTGACACTAAAAGGACGGGGAGCCGGCAGGGATGCCGGCGATCCCAGGAGGCACACGAAGGTTTTTTTTGTTTTGTCCTAACCAACGATTGAAAAATTAATAATAACGGAGGTTGAATATGGGTAGCTGTACGGTATGTCCTTTTGCGAAATATTGGTATCTGGTTTTGGCTATTGTGGCGGTGGTCTGGCTTTGGAACCGGATGTTTAATGCCTCGAGACGCACGCCTTTGCCGGAGATCAGCGGAGTCGAAGACCTAAGCGAGGAGGGCTTTGAGGAGGCACTGGCCTCGGGGCTGGTGCTGGTTGACTTCTGGGCCAGCTGGTGCGGGCCTTGCCGCGCGCAAATGCCAATTATCGAAGAGACGGTGCCTGAGCTGCCCGAAGGTGTGCGCATAGCCAAGGTGAATGTGGATGAACAAAAGGCCCTGGCGCAACGTTTTAAAATCAGCGGCATACCAGCCTGGATACTGTTTAAAGACGGTGTAGAGATCAAAAGA
Source organism: Lentisphaerota bacterium (assembly GCA_012800625.1). Lineage (GTDB taxonomy): Bacteria > Verrucomicrobiota > Lentisphaeria > Oligosphaerales > Oligosphaeraceae > JAAZIY01. The sequence goes on along the minus strand of JAAZIY010000270.1, from coordinate 1,739 downwards.
GTCAGCGGTGTGCAGAGCAAAGAGGACTTGCTGGCTTTGGCAAGCGAGGGGGCGGGGGAGGACACGAAGCTGCACTAAGGCACACCAAGGGCTAATGGGCGGCTCTGCGAGCCGCCCATTAGCCTGGTTTCCTATAGTGTAGCCTTAGTGTGTCTTAGTGTTTTTGACATTAATTTGAGGACTGGTGAGGGTTGGCAGTGGCGCAAGACAATGTGATTCTTAAGACGGTGCGGCTTTTTTTGAGCGGCCCGCTCTCTGGTATTTTCATTGCCGCAGCTTTGTGTGCCGGCATTGTGGCCTTGATCCTGACTCCCAGGGAAGAGGATCCGCAGATCATCGTGCCCATGGCCGATGTCGAGGTCTCCTTTCCAGGGCATTCGCCTGAGGAATGCGAGCAGCTGGTCACTCGTCCACTGGAGCGTCTGCTCTGGCAGCTGGACGGTGTCGAGCACGTTTATTCCTCGAGTTCACGGGACGGCTGCATGGTGACGGTGCGCTTTTATGTGGGCGAGGACCGCGACCGCTCGATGGTCAAGCTGCGCGACAAGATCGAGGAGAACCTGAACCTGGTGCCCGCCGGCGTGCAGGGCTGGCGTATCCTGCCGGTGAGCATCAACGACGTGCCCATAGTATGCCTGACGCTCTCCGGCGAAAACTATGACTCCTTGCAGCTGCGCCGCTTTGCCGAGGAGCTTAGCGCCAGGCTGGACTCGGTGCCGGACATTTCGCGTTCGGAGGTCTTTGGCGGCCTGAGCCGGCAGATACGCATAGAGCCGCAAATCGAATATCTGCGCGCCATGCAAATGAGCCTGCCGGAGCTGGGCGAGGCGCTGCGCCTGGCCAATGCCGGGGGGACGGTGGGATACTTCTTGTCGGAGGGGCGCGAGCAGCTGATGCTGACCGGGACCAATCCGGTTTTGGCGCAGGAAGTGGCCAATATCGTAGTGAAGGAGGAGGGGGGACGGCTGCTGCGCCTGGGTGATGTGGCCAGGGTGATTGACGGCGCACAGCGCCCAGAAAGCTATGTGAGACACAACGGACAGGAGGCAGTGACCCTGGCACTGAGCAAGAAGGCCGGAGTGAACGCTGTTAGCCTGGCGCGCAAAATCATCGTCGAGGCCGAGAAAATCAAGGCCGCGACCATGCCGGCGGACCTGGAGCTGACCGTGACCCGGGACCAGGGGCGCTCGGCGGACGAGCGCGTCAGCGGCCTGATCAGCGGCATGTTTTTTGCTGTGCTGACCGTGATCCTGCTGATTGCCCTTACCATGGGTTGGCGCGAAAGCGTGGTGATTGGCTTTTCGGTGCCGGTCAGCTTTGCCCTGGCTTTGTTTACCAATTATTTATTTGGCTATACGCTTAACCGGGTCACCTTGTTCGCCTTGATTCTTAGCCTGGGACTGGTGGTTGACGATCCCATCACCAATGTTGACAATGTGCAGCGCCATATACGCCTGGGGCGGCTGAGTCCGCGCGATGCCACTTTGTATGCGGTGAAGGAGGTTTTACCGCCGGTGATCATGTCCACGGTGGCTATAATTGTCTCCTTTACGCCGATGTTTTTTATCAGCGGCATGATGGGTCCTTACATGGGTCCTATGGCCATCAATGTGCCGCTGACGGTCTCCTTCTCTACGGTCTGCGCCCTTACCTTTGTGCCTTTTCTGGCTTTGAAGCTTTTGCAGAAGCGCGCCGGCGAGCTGAAGGGGGTGGAGGAGAGCGAGGGCGCGCCGCTCTGG
>JAAZIY010000004.1 GCA_012800625.1 Lentisphaerota bacterium | reverse complement strand
TACATTAGGTTGCCCCTTCGGGGCACCAAATGGACAGATTATCAAGAAAAAATTGAAATTTCAGCAGGAAATTTGCGTTTCCATGATATTTCATCGAGTTTTCCCGTTTTGTCCGGTTCTCTTTTCCCAACAAACCAAAACAGGCGCCGCATAAGCCCTTAGTGTGCCTTCGTGTGCCTTCGTGTCCTCCCCCTTCGTGGCCTCCCCCTTCGTGTGCCTTAGTGTCCCAAAAGTTGGCCCGTCAGCATTTTTTTGCTGCGCTGCAACAGTGCGGGCACGGCTTTAAGCAGGAGCAACATCACCAGGATGCTACTAACAGCGATAAAGATGAAGATGCCTTCCGCCCTCAGTTGAAGGCTGTTCAAAAGCAGCCACTGCACCAGCGAAGCCGTGATCATGGCGATGCAGTCCAGGGCATTGGCCGCCGCCAAATAACGCCCCAGGCTTTTTTTCGGGCTGTGTTTTTGGATGGTGGTAATCAGCGGCAGCTGAAAGAAGCCGCCGCAAAAACCCAGGCCAGCCGAAAAGATATAGGCGTTGAGGCGCGTGCCGCCATAGAGTCCCAGCAGTAGCGCGCAGAGGCTCATCAGCAGGCCGCCGGGCAAAATCAGGCCATACTCGATCTTGCGTCGAGACAAGAAGCCGGCGATAACGCTGCCGAAGCCTATGCCCAGCGCCACGGCGGCCTGCAAGTAGCCCACCAGATGGTCGTCGCCCCGCAGGCTGTCCTTGGCGAAAAAGACTATGCTAAGCTGAAAAAGGGCGCCGACAAACCAGAAGTAAGAGTTGGCCAGCAGACTTAACAGAAGCAGACGGTTCTGCCTCATCTCCAAAAAGGTGTTCAGATGCGGCGTAAATGGGTCTAGTTTGCAGCGCGCCAGCGGGTTGCCTTGCGGGGTGGCGCTAATGCCCAGACTGCTTAGGCTGCCGACTATGGCAATAAGCACGCAGAAATAGGCCGCCAGATGCGGACTGGCCCCGCTCCAGGCGCTCAAGGCCCCGCCGGCCCAGCTGCCCAAGATTATGGCCATAAAGGTAAAGAGCTGATTGAGGCCATTGGCTCGGGGCAGCTCCGAGGCAGGCAACACCTCGGGCAGAAAACCGTATTTGGCCGGACTGAAAAAACTGCTCTGCGCCCCCATGCAGAAGAGTACAAAAAGCAGGGCATTGACCGCTTTCAGGCGAAAGAACAGCAGCCCTGCCAGCATGACGACGACCTCGGCCAGCTTGCTGGCCACCATCACCGGCTTCTTGCTGAAACGATCAGCCAGATATCCGGCGTAGGCGGAGCAGAGCAGAAAAGGCAGGATGAAAAGTGCGCCGGCCAAAGGCACATAACTCTTGGCCGCAGCACTGCTTTCCCCGAGAAAATTGCTGGCGAAGCAAATAAGCAGCAGCTTGAAAAGATTGTCGTTGAAGGCGCCGGCAAATTGCGTGGCCAGATAAGCGGAAAAACCAAGCGAGTTGATATGCGTTTTGGCGGACATCTGAGCAAAGGCTGATAAAAACGTGGAATTTTTGCACACGAAGACACACGAAGGGCATCCTTGCCGCTAGGCTCCAGGCGGGGCGAGTCTCTGCATGACCAGTTGCAGATCATGCCAGACCTTGCGCTTTTCGTTGACAAAGAGGTTCTTCTGCCTTTCAAAGCGCAGCAGGTAGGCCGGATGAAAAGTCGGCATTACCGGAATGCCGCGATACTCCAGCCAGTTGCCCCGCAGCTTGGTGATCCCGGTCAAGCCCAGGAGATATTTCAGTGCCACGCCGCCCAGAAGCACGATTAGCTCCGGCTGCAAAAGTTCGATCTGGCGCTGCACAAAAGGCAGGCAGGCCTGTGCCTCCCCCTCTAGCGGGTTGCGGTTTTGAGGCGGGCGGCATTTGAGTATATTGGCGATATAGACTCCATGTTCGGGGTTCTGCGCCTCGCGATCAAAGCCCATGGCCTTGATCATATTGTTCAGCATCTCGCCGGCTCTGCCGACGAAGACCCGCCCCTGGCGGTCCTCCTCCGCACCGGGTCCCTCTCCTATAAACATAAGCCTGGACTGGCGAAAGCCGCCGCCGCAAACCACGTGCTGCCGCGTCTGATACAGGGCGCAGGCCTGACAAGTGCGCATGGCCTGCTCCAACTCGTCCCAGCCCAACTGCTGCAAAGGCGGCAAAGGGCGCAAAGCCGGGGCAGCGACAGGCGCGGGAGCGGGCGCGCTGGCCGACAGCGCTGGCGGGGCAGTTCTGGCCGTCTGTGGCGGCGCGCTTTCCTTCGCCTGAGGCCTCGGCTCGAGCAGCCTTACCTGGAGCAAGGCGCGGTTCTGCTCGGAAAGCGGCAGCCGGCTTTGGCCAAGCAGGCATTTACGCCGTAGTATATGCTGTAGTTGTGAGATTAAATCGGACATTGCGCTTGCTTGCCGCCACATTGTTTGCGCCCGGCGCCTACTGCCACTGAGCGCCTGGCCTACAGGATGATTTCGACATTGCCCTCGCCGGCGAAGACCTTGCCGATAACGGCGGCCTCGTAACCCTCTCCCAGACAGACCTCGAGGGCATTGCCCACATCTTGCTCGGGCACGAACCAGACCATGCCCACGCCCATGTTAAAGACGCGATACATCTCGTGTGGGTCCACCTGGCCGCAGTTTTGGATGAATTCAAACAGCGGCGGCGCCTCGTGTATATTGGCCGCCTCGAAACGCACCATGACGCCCTCGGGCAGCACACGGGGGACGTTGTCATACAGTCCGCCGCCGGTGATGTGGGCGATGCCGTCCAGGGCGATGCGTGCCTGCATGGCTTTGCGTATGGCCGGCCAATAGCAGCGGTGCGGCTCCAGCAGCGCTTCGCCCAGGCTGCGCCCCTGCAGCTGCTCGGGGCGGCTGTCCAGACTCAGCCCGGCCTGTTCGAGGAGTATGCGCCGCGCCAGGGAGTAGCCGTTGGTGTGCAGGCCGCTGGATTTCAGGCCTATGGCGATGTGGCCGGGGCGGATTTTCTCGCCGCTGATGATGTGCTCCTCCTCGACTATGCCGGTAATGCAGCCTACCAAGTCATAGTCCTCGCCGTACATTCCCGGCATCTCTGCGGTCTCGCCGCCGAGCAGGGTGACATTTTGCGCCTTGCAGGCCTCGGCCATGCCGCCAATAACCTGTTCATACAGCGGGCTGCGCAACCGACCTATGCCAATATAGTCCATAAAGTAGACCGGTTCGGCGCCCTGCACTGCGATATCATTGATGCAGTGGTTGACGATGTCGTGCCCCACCGTGTCGTGCTTATTCATCATATTGGCGATCATCAGCTTGGTGCCCACACCGTCAATGCTGCTCACCAAAATAGGATGCCGCCAGCGCGCCAGGTCTATGCGAAACAGGCCGCCAAAACCACCGATGGGGGCCAGCGCCTCGGGGCGACGTGTAGCCGAGATGCTCTCTTTCAGACCGGAAAGCAAACGACCGGCCAGGTCTATATCGACGCCGGCTGCCTTATAGGCTTCGCTCTTGACTTTGTGGGCTTCCAATTCTTGCTCCTTTGCTGAAGTTGATAATATATTATATCGCGTGTAGATAATATATAGGCTTTTAGCAGACTTAGAAGCCTGAAAAAAATAATTCGTGGAATTTGGACACCAAGACACACAAAGTCACACTAAGACACACCAAGGCACAGGTTTTCTAGGCCTCAATCCACAGCGTTATTTGTGTTTTGAAGGCGGATGCGGTGGCAAGCCGGCTTCCAGCCTATTGGCGCTAATTTAAGCCTGAAAAGTGTTGTTCTCCGCCGGCTTCAGCCGGCGTATGTTCGTAGTTCAAGCTTTAGCTTGCGTTCTTAGCCGGCTTTAGCCGGCGTGAGAAGGTACCACCCACAAGATTTCTTTGTATCCAAGGGTTTAGGACTTTTGTAGCGCCTTTCAGGCGCCAGTTTGGGTGGGTATCCTGTTCCCCAGGCACTCCACCCTTCGGGTTCCGCGCCTGGGGTTATTATAGTTTGGCGCTTCGCGCCACCGCTGGCAAAATTAAAAAAGGCGCTTCGCGCCCTTGTTCAGGATAGTATCTTGCATAGCAATAGTTTACCTAGCACTTTTAACAATGGCTTTTTCCTTGATTCTTCTTTAAAAACTGTTAAGTTAGCGCCAATAGGCTGGAAGCCGGTGCTCCGACCCCGCCACGCCCGATCGATACGTCCGATTCGTCCGATTCGTCCGATTCGACTGATGCGACCGACATGTGAATGACAACACATGGCACAACTTACCAAATAACATCGTATCTACTTGCTCCTTAGGCACATAAGCATCAAAACCGGCGCCTCGCGGAGGCTCTACTATGCCCCCCTTTTTTGGATGGGGTCTATACACAAGAAAATCCGGATATACTGTATGGCAAGAAAGAAAATCTACTCAGCAAAGTTTAACAATTTGTTTTTTCACAATTCCTTAGTGTGGCTTGCTATCCAAAAAACTAAGGTCTTGCCTGGTTTTCAACCCAAAAGCCAGCTGCCTTGCCTTGCATTGCTCGTAAGCTTGACACGCAGACTGCCGCTTTCCCGTTTCAGTAATGCAACTGAATATTGCTGAAGATGGCAAGCTCGGTGTACCAAATGGCATTTAGCTCCAGTTCAATATGCTCTTGCCCGGGACGCAGGCTAACCGGAACGAAAAAAGGAGTATAATAATGACTGCTCAGCGGGTCTCTTAGCACCTCCTTGCCATATGCATCCTTGATGCGCAAAAGACTGATTCCCGGGAAGCTGAGCAGAGAAAAGGCAAGAATGCCCTCGCAAGGCTTGTCCAGTTCCAACCCGCGACAGGGAAATCTCACCCGCATATTCTTGTTATGCAAAAAAGGATACCAGGCGGGGGATCCGGAGGACTGCAGGCTTTGCAGGCGTTCCTGCAATTGTCCTAGAGACTTTTCCGCGCGAATCAGGTTTTCCCCGTCCACATACTGTCGCGGGTTGTCGGCGGACTGGATTATTTTTTGATTATCAATCAACAACGTATCAGCCATGATATCATATTGCTTGTCAAGGCTAACCGAAAGCTCATATAAATCCTGCATCCTTTGCCGCATACTGGCGAAGGGACGCAGCCGCGACAGATTGAACATCTGCATATACAGGATAAGCACCCGCCGGCCTTGCAGCCAGCCGACCTCGTTTTTCAACAGATACGTGGCAATAAAATCAGGCAAAAAACCATTCATATACAGATAGAGCGGCATATGCCCGCTTTTTGCAGCCAGCAATGCCGGCGCAGTGGGGGCCGCGCTGGTGCTGGTGGTAAAACTGTTGCCGGCTAAAATTATGGCGGCATTGTTGTCTTTAAACTCAAGCAGCGCATTGCCATCAAGCTCGACTTGCCAAAGAGGATATTTAAAGGAGAAATTCTTTTCCCGCCCCTGGACTTTATAGGATGCGGGTTTTCTCGGTTCGTGCCTGACCGCAAAGCGTTTTTTGTCATAAGGCGGATTCTTCCAGAACTCATAGCGTTGCAACCTTTCACAGAGCATATCCACGATCACTTCATGAGTTTTGCCGTAGGGATGTGGGTCCGACGGATAATAAAAGAACAACTCATTGTTGCTTTTTCGCCAGGCCGCACAGAGATTGGCGCTGGCGTCAACGCATTCTATGCCCGCCTCACACATTGCCTTGACCACACCGAGTCGCCTTGCCCCCAAGAGCCCCTCATACTCCGGAAAAAGCATATTAAAGGCAATCTCCTCCCAATCCGGCACTGGCACAACAATCAGGTCCACATTGTGAAAATTCAGATACTCGTGCAGCTCAACAACACCCTGCAGGCGGGTCTGCGGAATTTCCAGTTCCTCAATCTGCGTATTCTGGCTCAACGCCACTATCGAGCCGTAAGCCTCGCGCAAGACTTTCTGCTGTTTGTTGACCGGGCCGGCCAGCCGCTTGGCAATATCTTGATTGATTTGCCCTAGTTCTTCTACGCTAAGAGCAGTCAATTTAGCGCATTCCGATTCATATTGCCGCCGGATTCCCTTCAAGGTTTCCTCACGCGACCGCTGTTCGGCCAGCGGCGGAGCCGGATTGAGCGGCTCGATATGCACTTTCGGGGTTTTCCACTTGCCGGCCAACTCGCTTTTTTCAATGCTGAGATTTTCCGTCTTGCGCATCCGCACCGCGTAGTACAGTTCCAGGTCAAATCGTCCAGTGTCCTCGGCCTGCTGTATTGAAGTCACAGAAAGCGGCGCATCTGAAAAGGGCAGCAGTTGCAAGCGCACAAAATCACCGGCTCGCAGCTCTCCGGAGGCCAGCAAACGCCGCTCTTTAAAGGCGTCGAGCAAAACCAGGATGTCCTTGCTGACTTCGATCTCTCCGGGATTATCAAAAACATGGTTGACCCGTAAAATCACCGAATAGGTGCAGTCCGGGTAGTCGGAGCGCTGCGGTTCTGGAAACAGCGAGCGGAAGCTTACGTGCCCGTCCACTTCAAGGCCTTGAAAATCAGCTGGATTCGGGTAAAACTGTGAAAGATAGGTCCTGCCGTTTGTCTCCGGCAAGGCGGCATTCAGGGCCAAAGCCCAAAAAAACAGAAGAACCGCCTTCATGCCATGCGAAAACGCAGGCTGTGCAGTCGGGCTGGAGTTTTTCTTCAACATGAAAATTGTTCCTTTGACTTGCTTGAATTTTATTTTGACACCGGGATATCCCGCCATGTCCCGATATTTGTGGTGAATTCACGGCTGCTGAAACACCATACGATGATTTTTTTGCTCTCCAGCCAAGCGGGATTTTTTGCGGCCTTGCGGAACAGGTTGATGCGCACCGCATTGGCGGCCGAGCCTTTGACCGCAATGCGCTCCACTGGCATCTGCAGCCAATAAGCCAGCTGCTCGCCAAAACCCGAGTCCTCGGCAAGCATATCCGCACCGCTGGATAAAAATAAAAGATGGCTGTCGCCAAGCAAAAGAACCGGGCTGGATTCCGACCAAACCGACGGGCTGACCCGTTGGACAGTCAGGCTCTCAGGCGCAACGGCGTCGGCTTTGAGCAAAGCCTGCAAATCGCCATTGACCAAAATGCTCCGGCTTTCCCGCGTAAATCCGCTCTGCCCGCGTTGGTTAATCAATTCGGCAAGCTGTTTTGCGGCTATATCCATGCCTTCCGGGCTCCAATGTGAATCGCCGCGGCAGAAAGGCTGCAGGTTTTTGTTGGACTGCCACAAGGCGATCAAGTCCAGGACCTGGACTCCGGCTTTGCGCAGTTCAGCATAAAAGCTCTGCAGATAAATCCCGGCCTGGCCTGGCATCATGCCGCCGCAGGGCTGCAATGCCAATTTTGGCGGCACCGGCAGCAGAATCAGCTCAATGCCGTGCTTTTTCAGGCCGCGATGATATTCCAATATGGCATGCAAGGGATTGCCGCCTGCCTGGGCCTCAGCGGGAATTTTGCCAAATGCAATGTGCTGCAACTCGTTTTTAGCATAAAGGTACCCGTTGTCCCCCTGGAAAACCTGACAGTCAGGCTGCAGCTTTGCCAACATGTCTTTGGCCGCCAGCGCGGGTTCTGGCAATTCCCCCGCACCCGGCCCTGCGACAGCCAGCAAGAACAAAAAGACTAACAGTTTCTTTATTTTCACGGCATTTCTCCCCAAAGCGGCTGCCAAAGCAGAAGCTCATCATCATTTATTTCACTGCGCGACCAGGTGCCGTAGCGCTCCTCGCAATCCACCCAGGGCATCACTCTTATTTTGACCCGCTCATTTTGCCTGAGTTTTGCTGCTCCGGTCAGTTTATTGTTTTCCATGCTCACCATATATACTAGGGCTTGTTGAAGCCCATCGTTGATATCCACCAGATGTAATGCCATGACATGGTCGCTATAAGGAGCCGAATACGGACGCGGACGCAGCGAGACCGCCGCAAGCGTCGCCTCGATGACGGTCGGCTGCTCGACGCTGAAACAATCCACGCTGCCGGTTTCACGCAGCTCCAGAGGGATGATTTTCCAATCCCCCTCCATCAATTCACGGCTGACGAACTCCCAGACCAGCAGTTTTTTGCCGGCCAGCCGGTCTCTTCCCCGGGCAAGCTCCCGAGCCAGCAGTTCTCGGCTGGCGTAGGCGCCCGCGTCATTGCGGGCAATCAGGTCAATACCCTGCCCAAGCAGGGCCGCCAGGGTTTCGGGCAGCCCGGCACTGCTCCCCCAGTGTAAAGCATCGCTGGAAAAAATATTGCAAAAACTGTCTCCCAGCAGCAGTATCTCAGACTGTCTCTCGGGCACCTTGTCATGGATTGTCAGGCTTATGTTTTCAGGTTCAATCAGCTTGCTGTCGGAAGGCAGATTCAGCATTCTGGCAAGGTCGCCCCTGGAGCTTAAGCTTTGTGGCGTGCCAGCCATTGCACTCCGGGTGCCGCCGATGTTTTTGGCGATCAGTTCGGCGGCGGCGCGCATTGCCTCAGGAGTCCAATGGGTGTCGGTTTTCAAGAACACCTCTTTTCCTTTGCCGCGCAGCTCCGTCAGGCTTTCGCACAGGTCAATGACGCTTACTCCGGCCTCTTCGAGCTTGGTTTTGAACAACTCAAAGCTTCGATTGTTAAGCGCACCCTTCGCAGCCCCCAGCTGTTCCGGGTAAAGCATGGGTTTTACCGGCGCAGGCATAATGACTAGCTTGACGCCACGCTCTTTCAACTGCCGATGAAAGTCCAAGATGGCCGGCAAGGGGTCGGCCTGCCGCCCAGTCAAATGCCCTTCCCTGAGTTGTTCAGAGTCAAGGAATCCCGGACTGCTCAAATATTTGATGTCATGGCGGTAAAACAGATGCCCGCCTTTGCCGATGACTACCTTCTCATTGCCTAGATGAAAATATTTGCTCAGCAGATATTGAGTCGGGGGCAGGAGTAGCTTTTGTAAAATGGAGCTGGTTTCAAGTTCGTCCTCGTATTGCTTAACCGCCGCCGTCAAATTCCGGTTGAAAGCCATAAGGCTTGGCGAGCCGCCGGTCTCGCCAAGCCGGGCAAACAAAGAGAGGCTGGGCAACTGCCGCAGCGGAGACCGGCTGCCGGCCTCATGCAGAATTTGAATGCAGGGATAGACAAAAATCAGCAACAGAAAAAAAACACAGAGACAAGATTTTCCCGCCCTGCCAATATCGGTGTTGCCGATTTCAATTTTGGCGATTTCCTCGCGCGAGCGTTTTTTCACTTTGGGATTGCTCATTTTCAATGCCCTGGTCAAAAGATGAAGTATATAAAAGGGTTGTACCCTTGTGTAATGAGGGTGAGCAGTGCCATTATAAAGACAATGATGCACCAGGATATTTTGGCCGCCGTTAATTTTCTGCTAAAGTCCCAAGCACTGGGTGCAGCCCAGACTAGAATGCCCGCCAAAAAGAAATGCCCCAAGTAATAGGGGTTGTAAATCAGCCCGCGAATCAATAATGAGGACGGGGGGGTCTTCGTGAGGGCAAACAAGCTGCCCACATAACGATACGCCTCCGGCAGAGTCAAAGCGCGAAAAAATACCCAGGCCAACAAAACGATCAAGAATGTGCATGCCACCTGCAGCACAGAGGGTAATTTCCGGTAAAAGCTGTGTTTGCCCTGGGCGCGCTCGAAAGCCAGCCAGCCGCCGTGTATGCCGCCCCAAATCAGAAAATTCCAGCTCGCTCCATGCCAAAGCCCGCCCAGCAGCATGACCAAGGCCAGGTTGATGTATGTGCGCCACACGCCTTTGCGGTTGCCTCCCAGGGGGATGTACAAATAATCGCGCAGCCAGGACGACAATGACAGATGCCAGCGCCGCCAAAACTCGGTGATGGATTTGGACTTATATGGAGAGTCGAAGTTTTTTGCGAAGACGAAGCCCAGCATCAGCCCCAGGCCGATTGCCATATCCGAATAGCCTGAAAAATCATAATAGATTTGCATGGCGTAAGCAGTGATGCCATACCAGGCGTCAAGACAGGAAAGCGAACCGCCGGTTTCAAAGGCCAGGTCGGCCACCTTGCCGCAGGGATTGGCCAAAAGCACTTTTTTAGCCATCCCCAACATAAAAAAAGCAATGCCGCGGGAGAACTTCTCCCAGGAATAGACTCTATGCTGCAGCTGCCTGGCAATGTCCTGAAAGCGAATAATGGGGCCGGCAACCAATTGTGGAAACATGGAAATGTAGCAGGCATAGTCGATAAAACGGGTTATGACCGCGGCGTCGCCACGGTATACATCAATGACATAGCTCATGGACTGAAAAGTGTAAAAGCTAATGCCTAGCGGCAAAACCACCCTGAAAAAACCCCGATAACAGTAGCTCTCCAGCCCCAGGGCAGTCAACGCGGCATTATAGTTCTCCAGCCCGAAATTAAAATATTTGAAGAAGGCCAGTATGCCCAGGTTGATTACGATTGAGGTGCTCAGAAATATTTTTTTATGCCTCGGAGCCATCTGCATAAAACGACCGTTGCTGTAATCCACACAGGTCGTAAAGAACATCAGGAACATGAAGGCAGGATTCGCCCAGCCATAAAAGATATAACTCATCAAGGTAAGGCAGAGATGCCTCCACCGGTTTGGGCTGGCATAATAAAGCAGCAGAGTCAAGGGGAGAAAGAAAAAGATGAACAGATAACTTGAAAAAACCATGAGATCATTTCATCCGTAATTAATATGAGTTTAGTGTAACTTAGTGTGTCTTAGTGTGACTTAGTGTCCAAATTTCTGCCAGCCCCTTTACTGCCAGTGCCACTTGCTGAAATCGCTGCGAAACTGGCCTTTGTCGTCATAACTGCCAAAGTGCTCTTGTTTCAGCAGCTCCACGTGTCCGTCTGCGAAGGCGAAATTCGCCTGCTCCTGGTGTCTCAAGTCCATTTCATGTTGCCAGAATCTTTCCGGCAAGAGATATGGGCCTTTCGAGTCGGCGAAGAGGACGATTTGCTCCGGCTTGCTCAGGCAGGCGAGTCTGGCTTGTGCGGCATTTGCCCTTTTGGCCTCCTTCTCATTCAGGAACCAGTTCATGCCGTAGCTGGCGGATTTTTGCGTCTTATAGCTGAACAGCGGGCTGCCGTCCTCCTCATACATATAGGCATTTCTGGAATCAGCCGGGCAGGCAAAGTACAAGGCGCTGTCGGCATATGGCCTCAGGCAGTTTGTCCAGAATTTCCAGCGCGGCTTCATGGGTATGGTTACCGGCGGCAGCGCGCCATGCTCATTTTCGTAGATATCGAGTATTTGTTTGAGCTGCCTCAGATTGTCGGCGCAGCGCAACTGCCTGGCCTTGTCTAGCGTATTTGCTCCGACAAGGACGCTCAGCAAGCCAAGCGTTGTCAGCAAGCACATCAGTTCTTTATAGGAATTCATTATTCGGCTCTCCTTCGAGTGGCAGACGGCAACCAGGCTTATGCCGCCTAAATCTCCAATATTGCTCCTATGAGCTTGACGGTCCTGTTTTCCGTGTTCAAAAAAAGCTCATATCTGCCGCCGGCCAATGTGGCAGGCAAGGGCAGCTGCATTTTCGCCTTCTCGCCGGGACGCAACCTGGGAAGCGCTACGGTGCCCAGCGAAACAGGCTCATTTTTACCCTCCAGGATAAAGGAGAGCCGCCTGGGCTGGACGGACTCGGCGGCGGCAAATTCCAGATGCAGCTCCTTGCCGATGAATTCCGCCTTCACGGCAGTGCTGTCCAGCACTGCGTTTACGGCATTCATCTCCGGGAAGAACATAATTCTGTAGTGATGCTTCTGTTCTTCGCCCGGCTGCAGCCTTCTGCTGCCGAAAACCGCTTCGAATGTATTTATCGGCCCCTCTTTCAGCCTGCCTCCCCAGGAGTACAGGAAACCGTCGGGCAGTAGCTCTTCCGGCTCAAGGCTAAGCAGCATAAGCAGGTCAGCCTCCTCCAGGTATGCCGCCAGCCAAGCGGCCGCGGGGGGCAGCCGTTGTTCACCGTCGGCTCCGTTGAAAACCAGGTCATGCTCGGCAAATTTCTGTTTGCCCCGCCCGCGCATGCTTTGCAGGCCGCCTTTTACCGGCAGCATCGCCTTCAGCGGCAGCCTCGGCAGTATATTCAGCCATATCGAGTAAACCGCATCCCGCTTCCCCCCGCTGTTCTCGATTTGCACTGAAAAATCGATTATGGCGCTGTCCGGCAGCAGGCGCACCAGTCTCTGCAAGGCAAAATTGCTGTTGCCGTAATGCCGGCTGGCGAAGCATATTTGCTCTTGATCCTTATGCAACTGCCGCATGGGATTGTGCAGGGCGGACATCTTGGCGCCCCAGAACATCTCGCGGATGCCCGCGCTGTTGCCGCTGCCAGGCTCAAACAGAGGATTGCCTTTCAGTTGCTTTTGCCGGTATGGCTGCAAAAGCTCCAAGTCTTTGCCAAGATGCCGGATTTGAGAGATGCGACCCATGGAGTCCGGCAAGAAGGTCAATTCCAAATGCTCGTTGACCAGCTTGGTTTCGGACAATTGAAGGTAGACTTCACGCTGTTCCGCTGCTTTTGAGACTGACGGAAGGCCGCCGGCAAACAAAAGTAGGCAGAGCCAGCTGCGGAAGAGGCTTTGCAGTTTTAATGGAGATATGTGCATAGTGTTGCTTGCTTAAATCAAACCGCGTTCAAAAAGGTCATAACACCGAAAGGCTGTTAGTGGCACCCCTACAGGGCGCCGGATTCGGGGGGGCTTTTACCCAGGGTGTCGCTCGGCCTACGGCCTCGCTCACCCTGTGGCTCTATTAGGTTGCCCCTCCGGGGCACCAAATGGACAGATTCTCAAGAAAAATTGAAAATTCAGCAGAAAATTTGCGTTTTCATGCAATTTCATCGAGTTTTTTTTGCTTTGTCCGGCTCCCTTTTCCCAACAAACCAAAACGGGCAGGCGGCGCATAAGCCCTTCGTGTGTCTTCGTGTCCAAAACTAGCTCTAATCAGCGAATTTCCGGCCTGCCCGCAAAAACCGCATTTCTTGTGACTGGGACCTCTATGTCTCTTCCGTTTGCGGCATGCCCGTCCATATAAAGCATGTTTGGCCATAGATTATGCCGGCAGCCCAGATACTTCATCAGTGTGGCCTTGTCTAAGGTGTCAGACCAGGGGGTAGTGCCGAACCAAGGGTTTTTATTCTCCCAAAGCTCCCTGCTGGCCTTGTCGGCAATGATGTAAACCAGCCCCGGCCTTCTTATCCGACTGACCATGATCGGGCGGGTGTAGCCAAGATATCCCATGATCGCCACTGCCATATAGTCGTCTTGGGTCGAATCGACCGGGCGGCTGTGGCTGTTGTTTCCACAGTATCCCATGTACCAGCCTCCCTCGTATGTGGAACTGGAGGGGGGAACCGAAGGACACATGAAGGCTTTTTGAATTTTGTTGGGCTTTTTGCCGAGTATGGCGTCCCAGTCTTCTTTGAGGTTCCCTAAACCCATATATGGAGCAAGAAAAAGAGCAAAAGACCAGCGTATCGTGCCCGGGTTTTCCGAGTAAACCATGCAACTGTAGCCATTGTTGTCGTCCACATAGCCTTGGTAACCCAGGCCAAACTGCTTAAGATTGCTCATGCAGCCAATGGCCTGGGCGCTTTGCCGGGCCTTGCCCAAAGCAGGAAGAAGCATGCTGGCCAAAATTGCTATAATGGCAATAACGACAAGGAGTTCGATAAGAGTGAAGCATAGCCTGCAAGGGCGCTTGGAATCAATTGCAAAGTGTTTTTTTAGCGAGAATGCTTTCATGTCGCCTCCTTATTTCTGGAGCTGTGAAAAATGTGGGGCTGGGCAATATTTCATGTGCAGTGACGGTGGGTTGGCGCCTGGCGGCTCACTTTTTGGCCAGGCTTTCGAAACATGGCTGCCAGGGAAGAGGATTCTCCGGCATCTGAAATTTCTGCAGCATCTCCGGGGTATAGCTGTCCACCGGCGAAAAGTTAAAGACATAGGGGAATCTCCGGTCCATGACATACATAAGCTCCTTCATCATGGCCTGGGCCTGGCGGGCATTTTCTGCCCGCAGACTGAGCTTGTCTTCCTGACAAAATATGCCGCTCTGCCCGCCTCTGCCGACAGCTATGCTAAACAAGGCCCCCCCAGGTTTTTCCGGAGCCTGTTGCCTGACTTCAATTTCACCCGGGACGGTTATTTTTCTGTCGCCGGTGAAGCGGAAGTAGTCTCTGAGATTGGCGGCCTCTTTGCGTTCCGCCACGCTAGGCTCCTGCGGCAGCAGAATCGCAAAAGCCGGCTTTCGTGCGCCGTCCACAAACGGGAATGAGAGTATCTTTTCAGCATTGCATTTGAAGAACTCGGAGCTGTATTCTACAAGGATTCGGGCGTCTGCGGCTATCTCGGCCTCCTGATTAGGCTCGATGACTCTTCCATCCAGCCTGATTATGGCTTGATACCGGTGTATGAACCTAGGGCTAAGCCGCGCCTTGAAAACAGGATTGCCCCGCAGTTGAATTTCATAGACGATGCGGTCCAGGTCTTTTTTACTGCTTACCTCGGCCTGCAGGCTTTGCCCGGCAGGCAGACTGCTGAGATTGAGCACGGCCTCGAAAAGACGGGGCTTGCGCGAAGGAAGCGAATCGGCAAAAACAGTCTCCTCGCCTTCAATGTGATTGAGCAGCGCGGCCTGGTCGCGCATCTTGGGGACGAAAAGATTGCTGCCCTTGCCCAGCCCGGAGTTGTCAACCCTAAAGGTCAAGGCCAGCTCCTCCTCCCAGGGATTGCCAAAGTACAGTATGCTGCTGGATTCTCTGCCGTACCTGGCACGATACAGAAATTTGTCGTCTTGCGATGTATGCACCGGTATCAGGGCCTGCCAGCCGTTGCGTATGCACTCGAGCAGCTCCGGCATGGCATAGATGCTCTGCGGATTGCCGTTCTGGGTAACATGGTTCTGGCTGACGCCGTACTGGAAATCGGTGAGTATGGCATGGTCGGCCAGCTTGTGCATCTCCCTGTAGAATTCCTCCCTGCCCAGATTCCGCCAGTTCGGGATGCTGCTGTCAAAGAGGTATCCCGGACTGTGTATGACCGCGGGTCTTTGACCTATGTTATAGCGTGTCAAAGGCATCCAGCTGCGGAAAATGGGGTTGAAGATGCTGGTCTCTATCATTACGTAGTCCGCCCTGCCCTGCCCGTTTTTCCAAACGAAAGGCGGGTTGTCCGCATCCAGAGCATGGACAAAGTCAATCATGTCGTTGATGGCCACCAATTCGTCAATGAACAAGCCCTGCTGGTCCCAGGCCCGGCCCGGCAATTCCGGGTTATTGCAGGCCGGCCCCCTGTAGTTCACTCCCGGCGTGCCGCAGTCGAAGGCAAAGCCGGGCAGGTCCAGCTCCTTCCACAGCCGGGCGCAGTCTTTGCGGAAGTCCTCGGAGAAGCTGGTCCCCATAGGAAAAACGCGAATCTCGCGGTCATGCCCCGTGGACCAAGGTCCGAGTATATGCGGCACTCCGCCCTCGGTGTCATAGTTTATGGCGTCGGCATACTTTTCCTTGGCCAGGTTGATTTCACACCAGGCCGCCCCGGTATAGAAGGCGTAGCCGAAATCCTTGGCGTTCTTGCTGAAAATCTCTTTTCGCAAACGGTGAAAATCAGCGTGTGTCCTGGTGGTGTAATCAAAATATATGCCGTTGGCAATCGAGCCAAAGGAGTCCGGCTTGATGGGGAACTCCGGCTTATAGTCCCAGAGTTCTTCTTTTCCCCAGGGGTCGCCGGCCCGCTTATATGGCGTATAGCACCAGTCCACCGCCGCGTAGTAGCGTCTTTCCTTCTCTCGGTCGGGCTTGTAGTACCAGGCCCGGTATTGGCTGTGCGCATACCATATGTAGGGGTCGTCCTGGCCTTGCAGCGGGCGCCACCATTCCGGATAGGCATCGTAAAATGCCTGCACCACATTCTCCTCTCGCCCGAAGCGCCTGGGCGTCAGGCCCAGAAGAAAGCGAAAGTCCAGGCTCTGGCCGGGAGCCAGCACCAGGCGCTGCGAAAAGCGCAACTCCGCGGAGTGCTCATCAACAATTTTATACTGCGCCGCATTCCAGCTTACCTGGTCAAACTGGAACTGGCCAAGAAAAACACACATGTCCTCGGCAATCAGAGCGGCCACCGGAAAGGGCTGCGCCAGCCCCCCGCCAATATGCTTGCTGGTCTTGCCTTTGAAGCCAAGCCGGGCAAAATCCTTGCCTTCCACCGGCTGCACATCAAAGCCGCCCCAGAAAAAGTCCTGGTCGCCCCTGGGCACCCTCAGGCAAAGACCGGGTTCGAGTCGCAACTCGGCTGCGCTCAGATTCTCGACAACGCAGTCAAGACGGAATAGCTTTTCTGAACTCGACAACTTGCTTTCCCAGCGGAAAAGCGGATTGTCCAGTGCCTGAGCCCGACTGTAAGTCTTTTTCTGCGAGTCCTCATACACATAACACTCGCCCTCGAAGCGCGGGCTGCCAGCAGCGCGCCCGCCCAGCGAAAACACACCGTCGGCGAATTGCAGAGCCGCGTTGTCAGAGCTGATGCCGTCAGCCCTGCCGCCGGCGCAGACCAACAGAGCGAGGATAAGCGTCAGTATCAGGGGGTTCTTCACTTTCGTCTCCAGTCGCATCTCTATCCTCCCGAATTGTATTGTATGTTGCAGATTTTGAGCAGTGGCTGCAGCAGGATTTTGCCGCCCGCTTTTCCGTCCATAAGCTCAGCGAGCATTTTAATCGCCATTTGGCCTTCGCGCACAAAGTCTTGCTGCAGGGTGGCAAAAGGCCAGCCGCTGATGCAGGCGCTGAAATCATTGAAATTGTAGCCCACCAAATGAATGTCTCTGCCCATCCGCCATTTGCTCCCGGAAATGTGCACCATGATATCCAAAAGCAAATAGTCCGAGGGCACAAACAAGCCTATGGCACCCTTGGGTCTAGACTGCATGGTTTCAAAAAGCAGCTCGAAAAACTCCGGTTTGAGCTTGCGCGAAGTGCGCAGCACACGGGTTTCTGGAATGATCTGACTGTCCATACCCTTCTCTTGACAGTAGTCAAGAAAACCCTTGCGCCGATCCAGAAAACACTGGGAGTCTCCAGGCTCGACTAGTAACAGGCTGCGGCAATTCAAGGAACAGAGATGCTCGGCGGCAAGCCTGCCGCCAGCCACGTCGTCGTAGGCCAAAACCGAATAGGCAGGCAGCTTCCGAACACGGGGAGAAGGCAAAGGCTGCTCGTTGAAAAAAACCAGCTTGCCGCCATCGTCGAAAAAACGCTCGATAAGAGCCAGACATTCCAAACTGTCCCCGGGAAGAACATTGCTGCCGGCTATGATCCCGGTGCAGCCCTCGTCGCACATATGCTGTAAAAATGATTGGAAATCATCGCGCTCACCAAAATAAAAATTCAAAGGCAGCTTGCGCTCGGCAGCCGCAGCGGAAATGCCGAAAACCGCATCGGCAATCAGAGAACCGCTGTAGGTGGGAAGAAAAATGCCTATCGAAGGAATCTTGCCGCGACGAACACAGGAAGCCAAACGGTTGGGACGAAAACCAAGCTCGCGAACCAGCTTGCGAATCTTCTCGCGAGTGGCAGCCGAAACATTGCTCGAAGCGTCAGGACGGGGATTCAATGCCCTCGATAAAACCGAAACCGAATAACCCGTGTGACGTGATAATTCGCGTAAATCCATAAAAAAAACACAAAAATGAAAACTCCGGCAAACGTTTGCCGCACCAATATTATATACCTTCATATTCCATATGTCAAGTTGTCTGCGAAAAAAAAATCTTAGCTGGAAGCCTGCTTGTCCCCGCTCCCGTCCCAAGAGTCCCAGGTACAAAGTATCGGACGCATCGGATTAGCGTGCTCCCCGTCCCGCACCCGCACCCGCACCCGGCCCAATGCCTATTGGCGCTAACTTAACAGTTTTTAAAGAAAAATCAAGGAAAAAACCATTATTAAAAATGCTAGGTAAATTCTTGCTATGCAGGATATTATCCTAAACAAGGGACAAGGGCGCGAAGCGCCTTCTTTAATCTTGCCAGCGGTGGCGCGAAGCGCCATACTATAATAACCCTAGGCGCGGAGCGCGAAGCGCGGAGTGCCTAGGGAACAAGATACCCACCAAAACCGGCGC